>JBGPUS010000027.1:0-16711 GCA_041491325.1 Nitrospirota bacterium
TCCACTGCGATCCTTTCTGCTGCGAACACAGGGGCCTTTGCTGCTGTAGTTGTTGACAGCGCGTTCACAAGCCTCCGCGACCAAGCGCGGGACGCTATTACGGGGTTCTATCATCTGCCTGCGCTTCCGTTCTTCCGGCTATCGATCCTGGGCTATGAACTCTACTTTCAGACGCGGGTCGACAAAATCTCTCCGGTCAGCGTGATTTTCAAAATCGCTCCGGCCCCGGTACTCATTATTGCCGGAGAAGGGGACCGCCTCATTCCAGCGGATAACGGACGGAAACTGTACGCTGCTGCCCGCGAGCCGAAAGAAATTTGGATCATCCCCGGCGCCGACCACGGGGCCACGCTTGCCGCTGCCGGAAGCGCATACGAAAAAAGAATAGCGGGGTTCTTTGACAAGAATCTGAAGTGATAAGCACTCTTGTGACTGTTCAATCCACGAAATCCACGGCTTTGCCCTTGCTATTTCTTATGCAAGCTGATAAAATTTCCCCATGGATGAAAAGGTGCACAAACCTCTTCGAGAGGAAGAGAAACAGGCGGTGATAACCGCGGTGCGGAGCTTGCTGGAGTCCCATGCGGACATGTCCTTCGCGTACCTTCATGGTTCCTTCGCCGCGGGCAGCGGTTTTCGGGACATTGACATCGCCGTATATCTGAAGCAGGTCCCCGCATCGTTGCTGGACCATGAACTCCGGCTGGAGGCTGAGTTGATGAAGGCCGTGGGCGGCTGCCCCGTGGACCTGAGAGTATTGAACGGCGCGCCGCTCTCGTTCCGGTATAACGTTATAAAGGGCGGCCTGCTCCTGTTCGCGCGGAACGACGATGAGCGTGCGGACTTTGTCGAGCACACGCTCTCGGCATATTTTGACTTTGCTCCCTACCGGGCGCTCTACCTCAAGGAGACCCTCGGCCTTGGAGATAAGGTCAGCAAGTAACCACAAGCTATCCGTGGAAATTGGTATATCCGTGGCAAACTGGTTTTTGCAATTTGCTTTCAGATGTCATTTTCCCGTCCTTTTATTTTATCCCTCTGCCTGCCAGTTCAAACTCCTTGACAAAACCAGGCCGTGTACTATAATCGACCAGCATTATCCTCAGAAAGACACGGCTTTTTCCCAAGACTTGCAGGTTCTGTGAAATGAGCAACTCCGATAAAAAAGCGATAGGTTACTTTGAGGGCTACGCCTCTTTTGCCGGAGTTTTGCGAACGTGGCTTATCGCATATGGCATAGGCGGGCCTGTTTTATTCGTTACGCATTCTGACATCGCGAAGCAATTATCCGCATCCGGCGAATCGCGTTATATTGCCGTACTCTTTTTGATAGGTGTGTTTCTGCAGGTGATGGTGGCTTTATTGTATAAAGGTGCAATGTGGTATCTTTATATCGGAGAAGAAGACCATGAGATGCAAAAGACTAAGCGGTATAAATTTTCAGACTGGCTCTCTGCCGCTTTCTGGCTCGAGATGTTTTTCGATTTGGCATCAGTTACCTTGTTTTCCTGCGCGACGGTTCGAATACTCAATATACTTACGCTTGCATCGAATGGCGAATAACATTCGAAGACAATTCGGTTCATCTTTGCAAAAATCCTTCATGCACAAATGCAATATGTCGGAAGTGTCGCGCGAAGAGAAGTGCCCGCTTGTCCTATTAATCAATCAAGTTGAGCATGAAATGATATCGTTGCTCAACGTGGGCTAAATAGCTTGAGCAATCACGACACGAAAGAGACCAAAATGCCCTGTGCATATCAAATGACTGCTAGGCCCAGTGCCGTTGCTGTTACAAAAGGATGTTTTTTTGACCAGCACGAGCTAATCAATTATGAGGGTAAATCCTGGTGTAAATATCACCTTCCACACCCTAAAAAAATTGAATGGTTGCGATCAAAATGGGGTGACGATTATTTGACGCAATTCAACAATGAAATTTTTTCATTTATTGATAAAAAAGATAACGCCTCATTAATTGGAGTTGTTTTTCCTGGCGATATTGATTTTGGTGCCCATGCAGCAAAAACTGGCCGGTTCCCGGGAATCGTGTTGGCTGGTTCCGAGTTTCATGGCAATACTTCATTTAAAGGAATCGTGATGTCAGACAGGCCAGGAGACCTTTCGATTATGGGAAGGGCTGCTGATTTTACGAGTGCTGTTTTTCACGGCACAGTAGATTTTCGTAACAGCATCTTCGATGCAGTGTATTTCATCGACACTCGTTTTCAGAATGGATCATCTTTTAATTACGCACAGTTTGGCCGCGACGCATATTTTGACCGGGCCATTTTTTATAACAATGTGGATTTCAGGAATGCGCATTTTTTTCACGGAGCTCGTTTCGATAATGTAGAATTCCAAAACCGTGAGACTTATTTTGAGAGCACGATATTCGATACATGGGCTAGTTTTCGAGACGCGATTTTTTTTGGCGAGGCGAAGTTTAGTGGAAGTGGTACTGGCGATAGATTAAATGAGGCTTTCCACTACGTGTATTTTTCAGGCGTAGATTTTCAAGGCCCCGCCGATTTTAATGACAGATTTTTTTCAAAAAGAACGGATTTCAGCAATGCTATTTTTCGTAAAGCTCCCAACTTTTTTGGAAGTCAGCTTCATCAAGAAACAAAATTTCTAGGCGCTAAGTTCCTTGACATAAATAGCGAAAGTGCAGTAGAAACATATCGCACATTAAAAATAGCAATGGCATCGAGTAAGGCACGAGACGAAGAGGGCCTTTTTTTTGCTCTTGAGCAGAAAAGTCTCCGCAAAAGGAAGGGAGCAGAACTCTCAGTTAAGATTTTATCGATACTGTATGAGACTGCATCAAATTATGGGCGAAGTCCGACACGACCGATTAACATGTTTTTGCTTATGACCTCACTGTTTACTGTAGCCTATTACATGATGGGGCAAAGCTTCGGGATTGTCAGTTGGCGGGAAGCATTATTCCTGACAACGGCGCAAATATTTAAGCCATTTGAGATTATGGTAGGCGTCCCAAGCTATGCTGAAAATAAATGGATAGCATGCGCTTTGATTGAGCATCCCATCATACTTCGTTTGATGTGTGGTTTTCAGTCATTGTTGGGTGCGGTATTTAGTACACTATTCTTGCTCGCACTTCGTTGGCGCTTCATGCGTGAATAAGGCACAAACACCTCGTCGGGTTGCAGTCTGGAAACCCACTACCGAGCAATAATAACCATTGACATTCCAGCGTGGAAGTGGCATTATAGCACCAGAAGTTCCGGATGTTCTTGTAGGGAAACCGCAAAGACAAATAGACTTTGCGGCATTTTTTTTGTCCTTTTCCGTCGCTTCAATTTCACAAGAAGGAGGTAGCTCATCATGGAGACAGGTACTGTAAAGTGGTTCAATGATTCCAAAGGTTTTGGATTCATTACCCGTGAAAAAGGCGGCGATGTGTTCGTTCATTTCGGCGACATTCAGGACAGCGGCTTTAAGTCGTTGGCCGAAGGCCAGCAGGTTCAGTTCGACGTTGTGGACTCGCCCAAGGGCCCCAAAGCAGCCAATGTTGTAAAACTCTAAACCAAGGCTTAGACTTTCGCAGGCCCTGATCATTGTCAGGGCCTGTTTTTTTCATTTCCTATGTTGTCCTTCTTGCTCCGTGATCTGCATCACTCCATGGGGTTTTTGTTTTTTACACGATAAGGAGAAACATGAACCACAGACAAAGTTATAGACAAAAAATGGAGATGGAGAAGATTGCCCTGGTCGCCCTGGGCCTGATTTCCGAGCGGCATGCCGGGGTTTCGAACATCGAATTTCTCATGACGTATTACATGCGCGGCTTGGATGTGGTTTTAATGAAGCGTACGCTTAGTTTTACGCCAGCGAATTATGCTGATTTTCATATGAAATGCATGGAGGATGGTTGCACGGACGGCGGTTTTGATCTGGCCCCCGTGGTCGCCAGCCTGGCTAAATCCGGGAAAAAAACAACAAAGGGAAAAGTCTTTTGTCACGGGATGAACCATACCTTCGGACACGCCAGCCTCGCTTATGAAGTCAACATTCAGTACCATAAACAGGTTAAAAGAACGGAGCAGGCTTTGCGCAAGGCGATCTGAAAACGTGATGCCATGACCATCATCCTGCAATGCCCCGTTTGCCGGAATCCCCTGCTTAACTCAGCCGACGGCTACCAATGCTCCAAGAACCACACCTTCGATGCTGCCCGCGAAGGGTACGTCAATGTCCTGCTTGCTCATAAGAAACATTCCAAAGAACCCGGTGACAACAAGGAAATGATCCAGAGCCGGAGGCGCTTTCTGAATCTTGGGCTGTACGACAGGATTTCCGACGGCATCAATGATGCTGTCGCAGGCTCTCTCCCGGCGTCCGCGAGTGAATGCGCGTTCAACATTCTTGACGTCGGCTGCGGCGAGGGTTTTTATCTCAAGCGCCTCAAGGAGTTTCTGGCGCGGATACCGGGGACCCGGGCGCCCGTTGACTACTACGGGTTGGACATTTCGAAATTTGCCGTCCGGCAGGCCGCCCAACGGGACAGGACGATGGACTGGTTTGTTGCCGGCGTCAAAGACCTTCCCTTCGCGCAATCTTCGCTTGATATGGTCCTGAACGTGTTTTCTCCCGCCGACTTTCCTGAATTCTCAAGGGTGCTCAGGGAGACAGGAGAGCTGTTGATCGTAACCCCCGGCCCGAGGCACCTGAACGGCCTGCGGGAGGTCATTTACCCGAAGGCCAGGGAACATGCGCCGTCAACAATCAGCGAAGAGGCCAAGGAGCATTTTTCTCTTTCCCGGGAAACGAGGATCAATTATCAGATCGAGCTTCCGAGCCACGAGACGATCATGGATCTTCTGGCAATGACGCCCTATTTCTGGAATATCGATCTGAAGACCAAAGCCAAGGTGGAGGCGCTTGACCGGCTTGCCTTGGATGTGGATGTCGAAATGCGGGTTTTCCAGAAGCGAAAGCCGGCGGCAAAAGCTCCGAGCCCGACAAATACGTGATACGCTCTAAAAAATGAGTTAAAGCTTTTTTAGCCTGCATAGCGTATAATGAATTCATCAGTAGCGTAGCGTAAATTCATACTCCCTTTCCACGTTCATTTCCGATTTTTGACCAGATTCACGATACAGGCTCATTCCGCGTAAGTAAATTCCGATAGTGCATGAGGAGGCCGTATGGAAAAGAATTCGGCAGGTCAAAACATCCAGTCCTATTGCGGAAAATGCAGGCTGAATCTCGATCATACCATCATGGCAATGGATGGAGAGGTGGTCTCCAAAGTGAGATGCAAGAGCTGCGGCGGTTCTCACAAATTCAGGGACCCGCAGGTTATCCAAAAAGTCCGGAAGTCGAGGGCGAAAAAAGGCATTGGGGAAGCCGCGACAGCGGAACTCGTCTGGGCGGCCGGTCTTGCGGAGGCAAAAGGAAAAGAGCGCGATTACAGCATGGTCTCGAAATACCGAATAGGCGAAATTGTCAATCACCAGACGTTCGGCAAGGGTATCGTGATGAAGCTTTATGCCAATAAATGCGATATGCTGTTCAAGGACCGGGAACGGCTGATGGCCTCTACCAATCAATAAACTGCGTCTGATTTATCCGTGAAAAAGGGGCTTTCGCTTTGCCTCCACCGACCGAGCCCCTTTTTCATCCCGTCTCAATTCATATCGTTCCTGCATGCAGAGAATCCTGCCGTCGCAGGGAAACCTCGGGCTTTTCCGGTTGACTTTCGCAGGTAATGCCGCAATAATGGGATCATTAAGTTGCCCGTCATGAACGAGCGACGGTAAGGTGACCATGTACATCCTCGGCATCGAAACATCAACCAAGACCGGCAGCGTGGCAATCGTTTCCGAAAACGCTGTGATCGCGCAGTACAGCCTGAACATTGAAGTCACCCACTCGGAGCGGTTGATGGCCACGGTGGACCGGGTGCTCAAGGATACGGGCGTGGCGATCTCTCAATTCGACGGTTTTGCAGTCGCTATCGGGCCGGGCTCCTTCACGGGGCTTCGGATCGGCCTTTCGACGGTCAAGGGACTCGCGTTTGCAACGGGGAAACCCGTGGCAGCCGTACCTACCCTCAAAGCGCTCGCGTGGAACCTGCCGCATTCAGCATATCCTATCTGCCCTTTGCTCGATGCTCGCAAACACGAAGTGTACGCCGCTCTTTATACGTTTGACGGTCAGGCGCTTGTGCAGGTGCTGGACGAGAGGGTGATCGCTCTCTCCCGGCTTTCTGAACAGCTCAGCGGGAAAACGGTTTTCACCGGAGAAGCAGCCCATCTCTTTCGAGCGGAAATTATTGAGACCTTCGGCGAGCGGGCCCTGTTTGCGCCGCGCTCCGCAGTCCTTCCGTCTGCAGCGGCAGTCGGGGAAATCGGCCTTGCTATGATCAGAAATGGAGAACAGGCGGACCCGGACGGCCTGACGCCCCTGTACATTCGCAGGCCGGAGGCAGAGGTGGCGTGGGAAAAAAAGCAGACATCGCGATAGAGTTCATGAAGAAAGAGGACCTTGACCAGATCCTCGTCATCGAACAAGCCTCGTTCAGCATGCCCTGGTCGAAAAATCTTTTCCTTTCCGAGTTCAGAAGCCTCAACGTCTCAACGCTTTTGGTGGCGCTTGCCGACGCTCCGGGCCGGGCAGTGATCGGCTATCTAGTCTATTGGCTCATTGAAGATGAATTGCATATCCTGAACCTCGCTGTTTCCCCGTTACGCAGACGTCAGGGAACCGCGCGAAAGCTTGTGCTTGCCGCACTCAAACGCGGCTGGCAAAAAGGCGCGAAGCGGGCTTTTCTTGAAGTGCGGGTTTCTAATGCCGCGGCGCAAAAACTCTACTTAGAGCTCGGCTTTACCGGTATATCGGTCCGAAGAGATTACTACGACGAGCCGGTGGAGGACGCTGTTATTATGACGCTGGAGCAGGGGGCTTTTGAGCACGTAATACTTCAGAAGGACGTCACCTAACCATCTGTTTCTCATGATTTTTTTACTGCTTGCCTTTTTTTAGAAAATATGATAATTTTGCTATTACTATTACCATGACATAAAAACGGTTGCTCTTTTCTAACGCCTTTTCATCGAGATTAATCCCTACAACGAAGGAGGGCTGAAGCATGATGAATGTGGAGGTAAGTGAAGAAGCGCAGGTAACAAGACTCAGGAGCGAGAACAAGGAGTACCAGCGGTGGGAGCAGGAACACAGGAAGCTGGAAGACACCCTGGTGACCTTTGAGACCCATCGGTACCTCACTCCCGAGGAAGAAGTGGAAAGAAAGCGAATTCAGAAACTGAAATTGGCGGCAAAAGACAGAATGATGGACATCCTCAGGCGCACCCAGCGGGGACAGGCCTGACAGAGTAAGGCAAGGGAAACAGGACCTTGCCTTTTTCAGTTTCAACGTCTTGAGAGATCCAAATCCCTCTTTACGGTAAAGAGTAAAGGGGGATTTTTTTATTGACTCTCCTCCCGTATCTATGTTAAAAATAAGGAATTCTGCCATTATGGTCGAGTTCCTTTTTTTTGGAGAATAACCGTGAGAAGCGATCGTATCAAGAAAGGCCTGGAGCGCGCGCCGCACAGGTCTCTTTTATTCGCCACGGGCATCACCCGAAGCGAGCTGGGGAAACCCATGATCGGGGTGGCCACGAGTTGGAATGACCTTATCCCCGGTCATATCGGCATGCGCGACCTGGAGCGGTTTATTGAAAAGGGCGTGCATACCGGAGGCGGATGGCCGCTCTTCTTCGGCGTGCCCGGCATCTGCGACGGCATTGCCATGGGCCATCTGGGGATGAACTACTCCCTGGCGTCTCGTGAACTGATCGCTGATATGGTCGAGTCCATATCCATGGCCCACGCATTTGACGGGCTGATTTTGCTCACCAACTGCGACAAGATCACGCCCGGAATGCTTATGGCCGCGGCGCGGGTCGATATTCCTACGATCGTTGTTACCGCGGGCCCCATGCATTCCGGCACGTATCACGGAGAACGAGTAAACCTGATCACCGCTTTCGAGGCAGTGGGCAAGGTCAGGCAGGGAACCATGTCGGAGCTCGACCTCGCGGAACTTGAGGTCTGCGCCTGCCCGGGCGCCGGTTCCTGCCAGGGCATGTATACGGCGAACACCATGGCCTGCGTCACGGAGTCGCTCGGCATGAGCCTGCCGGGAGCGGCAACAGCGCTTGCCGTCTCCGCGGAAAAGCGACGGATCGCCTTTGAAAGCGGCAAGCGCATTGTTTCTCTCGTACAAGAGGACCTGACGCCTCGGAAGATCATGACCAAGAACGCATTCGAGAATGCCATTCGCATCGATATGGCTCTCGGCGGCTCCACGAATACGACGCTCCATATACCGGCCATCGCGTATGAAGCAGGGATCGAGCTCTCGATGAAGACATTCGATACGATCAGCAGGGAAACGCCGCACGTCTGCAACATGCTGCCCGGCGGGCAGCATTATCTCGAAGATCTCGATGCCGCGGGCGGCATCCCCGGCGTGCTCTCACGGTTTACGCCCCTGCTCAAGGATTCACCGACAGTAAGCGGAGTGTCTATTATCGAGATCGCCAAGGCAGGCCGCGTGCGGAATGACGACGTCATTCGGACGCTCGACAAGGCCTATCACAAAGAGGGCGGCATTGCCGTGCTCTCGGGCAACCTCGCGCCGCTTGGTTCCGTGGTGAAGCAGACCGCCGTGAGTGAAAAGATGATGCTGTTTGAAGGCACGGCAAAGGTCTTCGACTCCGAAGAAGACGCCATGGCCGCCATTCTCGCGGGGAAGATCAAGGCAGGCCACGTGGTGGTGATCCGTTACGAAGGGCCCAAGGGCGGGCCGGGCATGCGCGAAATGCTTTCGCCCACGTCCGCGATTTCAGGGATGGGACTCGGCGATTCCGTTGTGCTGCTGACCGACGGCAGGTTCTCCGGAGGCACGCGCGGGCCCTGCATCGGCCATATTTCCCCCGAAGCAGCCGAGGGCGGGCCGATTGCAATCGTGCAGGATGGAGACAAAATTCTGCTCGATATTCATAACCGGAAGCTGGAGCTTAAGCTTTCCGACCAAGAGATCAAAAAACGGCTTGCGGCCTGGAAGCCACGTGAGCCGAAGATCAAAAGCGGCTGGCTCGCGCGGTACGCGAAGGTCGTCACCTCAGCGAATACAGGGGCGGTGTTAAAGTAGATAAGCTCCAAATAACAAGGACCAAATGACAAATAAATACCAAAAACCAAACGTCAAGTTCCAAACGGTTTGATTCTTGTACTTTGTTGCTTGAAAATTATTTGAAATTTGTTATTTGTCATTTGGGATTTCCCAAAAGATTGGTGCACCTATGCCGAACAAACAACTCAAAGGCTCTGAAATTTTTCTGGAGTGTCTGAAGAAGGAAAACGTAGATACGCTTTTCTGCTATCCCGGCGGCGTGGTCCTTCCTATCTTCGACGTATTATACGAGCAGAAAGACATCCGTATCATCCTTCCGAGGCACGAGCAGGGCGGCGTCCATATGGCCGACGGCTACGCGCGGTCCACGGGCAAGGTCGGCGTGGCCCTGGTCACGTCCGGGCCGGGCGCTACAAACGTGGTCACGGGGCTTGCCACGGCGCATATGGATTCCATTCCCATCGTCGTTTTTACGGGCCAGGTCCCCACGGCGCTTATCGGCAACGACGCGTTCCAGGAAGCGGACATCGTCGGCATTACCCGCCCCTGCACCAAGTACAATTTCCTGGTGAAAGACGTGAAAGAGCTGGCCACGACGATCAAGGAAGCGTTTTACCTTGCCGCGTCGGGACGGCCCGGCCCGGTGCTCGTGGATTTGCCGAGGGACGTGGTGACCTCCAAAGCGGAATTTCACTACCCGGGTAAAGTCGATATCAGGAGCTATCATCCGACCGTCTCCGGAAACAAATGGCAGATCAAGCAGGCCGCGGAAGCCATTGCCGCGGCCAAGAAACCCGTGGCGTACATCGGCGGCGGCGTGGTGAGTTCGAACGCGGCGGACCAAATTCTGGAATTCGCGGAGCTGACGAGGATACCGGTGACCATGACGCTGATGGGCCTGGGCGGATTTCCCGGGACGCATCCGCTTTCGCTCGGCATGCTCGGCATGCACGGCACTTACTACGCCAACATGACCGTCCATAATTCCGACCTCATCGTCGCCATCGGCGCGCGGTTCGACGACCGCGTGACCGGTAGGGTCGAAGGGTTTGCTCCGAACGCGAAAATCATCCATATCGACATCGATCCTACCTCGATCAGGAAAAACGTGGGCGTGGACATCCCGATCGTGGGAGACGTAAAACAGGTGATGACGGAGCTCAACAAGGAACTCCATGCGATCAAGGAGCCCTGGGACGCGATTCGCAAGAGCTGGCTCAGACAGACGGCGGTCTGGCGCGAAGAACGGCCGCTCTCGTATGAACCTGCCGACGACGTCATCAAACCCCAGTTCGTGGTCGAGAAGATCTATGAACTGACGGGCGGCGACGCCATCATCGCCACCGACGTCGGACAGCACCAGATGTGGACCGCCCAGTTCTACCAGTTCGCAAAGCCGCGGACCCTGATCACCTCGGGGGGACTTGGGACCATGGGCTACGGCTTTCCCGCGGCCATGGGCGCGAAGGTTGCCTTCCCGGACAAGACGGTTTTCAGCATCTCCGGGGACGGCAGCATCCAGATGAATATCCAGGAACTGGCCACGGCGGTGGAGAACGATATCCAGGTAAAGGTTGCTATTTTGAACAATCGTTATCTCGGCATGGTGCGCCAGTGGCAGGAGATGTTCTATTCCGAACGGTACTCGTCGTCGGATCTCGGCAGCACGCCGGACTTCGTAAAGCTCGCGGATGCCTACAATGCCGTGGGTCTGCGCGCCGAGAGGCCGTCGGACGTGGTTCCCGTGCTCCAGGAAGCGCTTCGGGTCAAGCGCCCGGTGTTCATGGACTTTGTGATCGCCCGGTACGAGAAAGTCTTCCCCATGGTGCCGGCGGGCGCGGCCATTAACGAAATGATTTTTGGCGACGAGAAAAAGCAGGAAGAGAAGAAGCTCAAAGCGGTGAAATAAACATTTTGGAACCTGGAACCACAGATCAACACAGATGAACACAGATCAAAAATTACCGAAAGTCTTTTGCTTTTTACGGTAGCGTTCATTTGCGTTAAAAACCAAGGATGTTCTTATGAAACACATTATATCCGTGCAGGTGGAAAATAAATTCGGCGTGTTGTCCCGGGTGTCGGGGCTTTTCAGCGGCAGAGGGTTCAATATCGAGACGATATCCGTGGGCCCCACGCTCGACCCCTCGATCTCGCAGATGACGATCGTGACCACTGGGGACGAGCGCATCCTCGAACAGATCATCAAGCAGCTCAATAAGCTCATCGACGTCATCAAGGTCACGGACCTCGCGGAGAAAGAGTTCGTCGAGCGCGAAATGTGCCTCATCAAGATCAATGCGCCGACGGAGCATCGGGCCGAGGCGCTTCGGATAGCGGACATCTTTCGCGCGCGGGTCGTCGATTCCTCTCAAAAAAGCTATACGTTCCAGCTGACGGGTGACGAGAAGAAGCTCGCGGCGTTTATCGATCTCCTCCGTCCCATCGGCATCAAGGAAATCGTTCGCACCGGCAAAGTGGCCATGACGCGTGAGTAACGCTCACCGGCGTCTTGCCGCATGAGATGCGGGGACATGCTCTCTTCGGTCATTTTCGCAGGTTAATACTATTCGGTAGTTGAAAGGGGAAAAGAAATGAAGATCTATTACGATAAGGACGCGGACCAAAATCTGCTCAAGGGCAAGAAGATCGCCGTGATCGGCTATGGCAGCCAGGGCGTTGCCCATTCGAATAATCTCAAGGACAGCGGCGTGGACGTTATGGTCGGCCTGCGCAAGGGGAGCACGTCCTGGGAGAAAGCCGCCGGCGCCGGGCTCAAGGTTATGGAGGTTGCCGAAGCCGCGAAACAGGCGGATATCCTGATGATCCTGGTCCCGGATGAACTCCAGGGCGCCATGTATAAAAAAGACATTGAGCCGAACATCAAGAAGGGCGCGTACCTCGCGTTTGCCCACGGGTTCAACATTCATTTCGGACAGATTGTTCCGCGCGAGGACGTCAATGTGTTCATGGCGGCCCCTAAAAGCCCCGGCCACCTGGTGCGCGCTCAGTACATTAAAGGCGAGGGGGTCCCGGGTCTTATCGCCATCCATCAGGACCCTTCGAAAACAACCAAGGACGTTGCGCTGGCCTACGCTTCCGCAATCGGATGCGCCAGGGCAGGGGTGATCGAGACCTCGTTCCGCGAAGAGACGGAAACCGATCTCTTCGGTGAACAGGCCGTGCTCTGCGGCGGCGCCACCGCGCTTATCCAGGCAGGGTACGAGACGCTGGTGGAAGCGGGCTACGCGCCCGAAATGGCTTACTTCGAATGCCTGCACGAACTCAAGCTCATCGTGGATTTGATCTATGAGGGAGGCATCTCGAACATGCGCTATTCCATCAGCAACACGGCCCAGTACGGCGACCTGACCCGGGGACCGCGGCTCATCACGGAAGAGACGAAAAAAGAGATGAAGAAGATCCTCACCGAGATACAGTCCGGGCAGTTCGCGAAGGAGTGGATGCTCGAAAATATGGCGAACAAGCCGACCTTCACCGCGCTCACGAAGAAGGGCCAGGCCCATCCGATCGAGGAAGTCGGCGGCCGCCTGCGCAAGATGATGCCCTGGCTGCAAAAGGGCAAGTTGGTCGATAAGAGCAAGAATTAGACAAATACTTTTGCCACGAAGTCACGAAGGCGCAAAGATTTTTAAAGAAGTAAAAAGCGCCAGGTCTATTGTCTTCTTCGTGTCTTTGTGCCTTTGTGGCTGATAAGGTTTTCCCATGATGAAAAACTATGGTATTCCCGTTGCCGCGGAAGGCTGGGTGTTCATTCTCCCGCTGGCGGCAATAACGCTGCTGATTTTTTTGATCGGATGGAAGTCCTCGGGCTACGCGCTGCTCGCGCTCACCCTGTTTGTCCTGTTCTTTTTCCGGGATCCGGAGCGGTCGGTCCCCGCTGGCCAGGGTGTCGTGGTTTCGCCGGCGGACGGGAAAGTGATCGTGGTCAAGGATGTCTACGAGCCCGATTATCTCAAGCAAGACGTGAAGCAGATCAGCATTTTTCTTTCCATCTTCAACGTGCATGTCAACCGCGCGCCCGTTGAGGGCGCGGTCGAGCTCGTGAAGTACAACCCGGGCAAATTCCACGTTGCCTCGGCCGATAAAGCGTCGCTCGATAATGAACAAACCGCCATGGTCATTACGAACGGTCGACGGAAAATACTCGTAAAGCAGATCGCCGGACTTATCGCGCGACGCATCGTGTGCTACGCCAAACCCGGAGACGCGCTCACCCGGGGCGAGCGCTACGGCTTGATCCGGTTCGGTTCGCGGGTCGATCTTTTCCTCCCGAAGGACGCCGAGATCAAGGTGAAGGTCGGCGACCGGGTCACGGGAGCGCAGGACGTCATCGGGGTGTTGAAATGAGAAAAGGAATCTATATCCTTCCCAACCTCATCACGCTGCTCAGTATGTTCGCGGGTTTCTATTCCATAGTAGCGTCGCTGAATTCGGATTATGAACGGGCCGCATGGGCCATCATGGTGGCCTCCGTTTTTGATGTTCTGGACGGATGGGTCGCGCGGATAACGCATACGGCGACGCGCTTCGGCATCGAGATAGACTCGCTTGCGGACGTAATTTCGTTCGGAGTTGCGCCCGCCGTTCTTGTGTATACCTGGACGCTGTCCTCCTTCGGCAGTATCGGCTGGCTCGGCTCGTTTTTCCTGGTCGCCTGCGCCGCGCTTCGGCTCGCGCGGTTCAATGTTCAAATGGGCGGCGCTGAAAAAAAGCATTTCACCGGTCTCCCGACACCCGCTTCGGCGCTCGTGATCGCCGGCACGGTACTCGCGTACGAACAGGTCATCGGGATCCTCGAACGCCTCAAGCTGGCGCAGGTGGCGAATGTCGTGGGCAAGGATTACTGGATTCTGGCCTTGACTTTCCTGCTGGCCGGTCTCATGGTAAGCAATATTACGTTCCACAGCCTGAAAGAGGCCAACTTGAAAGAACGGCGTCCTTTCGGGGTACTCGTCGGGATCGTGGCATTTTTGGCCATTGCCGCGCAAAATCCGGCGCTTTCGTTGTTCGTGGTTTCCGTATCATATGTTATGAGCGGTATCGTGGAGTCGATGTTCAGACTGCTGAAAAGACAAAAACCGTCCGCTGCATAGGGACCTTTAATGGCGGACGGGCACGATTGAGTGTTTAGTTACTAAAGAATAAATTCTTCTCAAAATGGCAAGACAGCTTTTACGGTTTATCCGGGTTAGGAATCAACGGCATCTCATCTATTTTTTCAATTTTCCTCATCATTCTCATCTTCCCGGTTTATTTAACGCGCATCATGGTTGCGACGCTGGGTGCAGGACGTGGAGGGCGCAATGACAAGTCGTATCAAGATATTTGACACAACGCTTCGCGACGGCGAACAATCGCCGGGCGCGAGCATGAACGTTGAAGAAAAAATCACTCTCGCCAAACAGCTTGCGCGGCTCGGTGTGGATGTTATCGAGGCCGGGTTTGCCATCAGCTCTCCCGGCGATTTCGAAGCCATAAAACGCATCGGCGCCGAGGTGGAGGGGCCGGTGATTTGCAGCCTTGCGCGGGCGCGGCAGGAAGATATCGACCGCGCCTGGGAGGCGCTTAAAGACACGCCGAAGCGGCGCATCCATACCTTCATCTCGACATCCGACATCCACTTAAAACACCAATTCAAGCTGACCCGCGCGGAAGCGCTGAAGCGCGCGGTTGACATGGTCTCCCACGCCCGGTCGTACGTGGACGACGTGGAATTCTCTCCCATGGACGCCACGCGGAGCGACGTTGCGTATCTGCGCGAGGTCGTGGAGGCAGTCATCGCGGCGGGCGCCGGGACCGTGAATATCCCGGACACGGTCGGCTATTCCACTCCCGAAGAGTTCGGGGCGCTTATTCGCGGAATCAAGGACACGGTCAGGAATATTGACCGTGCCGTTATCTCCGTGCACTGTCATAACGACCTCGGTTTATCCGTGGCAAACTCGCTCGCCGCGATACGGAACGGCGCCGGGCAGGTGGAATGCACGGTGAACGGCATCGGTGAGCGCGCCGGCAACTGCTCCATGGAAGAAGTAGTCATGGCCCTTCGCACGCGAAAAGACTTCTTCAACGCGGACACGGGCGTCCATACCGAGGAAATTATGCGCACGAGCAGGCTCGTGACGAAGATCACCGGTATTTCCGTCCAGCCGAATAAGGCGATCGTGGGCGCAAATGCGTTCGCGCACGAGTCGGGTATCCATCAGGACGGCCTCCTGAAGGAACGAAGCACCTACGAGATCATGCGTCCGGAATCCGTGGGGCTGGTGAAATCGGACCTGGTTCTCGGCAAACATTCCGGCAGGCACGCATTCCGGGACCGTCTCAAGGACATGGGGTATGCGTTGTCGGATGCCGAGCTCAACAAGGCCTTCGAGCGGTTCAAGCGTCTTGCGGACCAAAAGAAGACGGTTTTCGACGAAGACCTGGAAGCCATCGTTTCTGACGAGGTGCAGCAGATACAGGAAGTCTATGCGCTTAAGGACCTGCGCGCCGAGAGCGGGACGGGGATCACGCCGACCGCGACAGTCGAGCTTTCCGTCGCCGGCGCGATCGTAAAACAGACCGGCAGCGGCGACGGGCCGGTGGACGCCGTGTACCGCACGATCGCGGCGATCACCAAGACGCAGAGCAGGCTCGATGCGTATCTCGTCAAAGGCATCACCGGCGGCACGGACGCGCTCGGCGAGGTGACGGTCAAGGTGGAGGAAGGCGGCAAGAAAGTGACCGGCCACGGGGCCGATACGGACATCATCGTCGCGAGCGCCAAGGCGTATGTGAACGCCCTGAACAAGCTGGAATACTGGAAAAAAGGAAGAGACAAAAACAATTGATCCGAGTTCAATTCCTCAAATCGGCTCTCAGAGCATCCTAACCCGGGCAAGCCGGAATAAAAAAAGTCGAAGCTAAAAGCGTCTCGCGCAAAGCCGCCAAGCTCGCAAAGAAAGCCCAAATCATCAGGTTTTAAAACCAAGACGTAAAGGTGTTCTTTGCGTTCTTTGCGGCTTTGCGCGAAATATTCTTTCCATTTTTAGAAGCTTTTGATTCTTTAGTTACTAAAATGGTCATCCCCGAATGGTTTTATCGGGGATCTGGTTTAACGGTTATTAGTAACACCATATTCCCGATTACGTCCTCGGGAATGACAACATGGGAAAAAGGACACTGAAATGTACGTGCATTGTGCTGTCTCGATACTGATCTGGTGAAGAGCCGTTAGCCATAAACTCACCGAGGTTTCAGAAGGGATGCTAAGCATAAGAATCAGCCATTTATTGATACTCTTGCTTGACTTAAGCTCTTGATTTTAGACTTTGTCCGAGTTTCGTCTTCTGCTTCCGCGTTCCGCTCTTCCTCCGTATCACGCCACAGCTGAATATTTTCGCCAATCAGAGAAAAAACAGTTGCAGCATATTGCCGGATATTGTATATTTTTATCATTATGATGACGATTACCGAAAAGATACTGGCCGCGCACTGCGGCAAAAAAGAAGTCGTTCCCGGTGAATTGATCAA
>JBGPUS010000028.1:0-16430 GCA_041491325.1 Nitrospirota bacterium
GTCGCTTTCGTGGACTCGATCTCGGACAATTCGGAATCGGCGTCAACTTCCGTTTCCACCTCCGGCAGTTCTACATATACGATATCTCCAAGCTGCTGTTGCGCGTAGTCGGTTATGCCGATCGTCGCCGTCTTTCCCTCCACCCGCACCCACGCATGCTCTCTATGGTATTTGATATCATCCGGATTCATGAAACACCTCCACACGTTGTTAACACATTGACAATGGCTATTTTTTAGCCTATGCGTGGAATTTTGTCAAGCAAAAAAATAAAAATTGGATTTTTTGAGAAGCGTTGATGAAACTCCCGGCAGAATGACGGTCATCGGCTCGAGCTCAGGGGTCCCGAGCGGTCGCCGCCTGCCGCGATGCGCGCGAACACTATACCTTTGCCGTTGCCGAATCCTTGGCCTGCACGGTATGAACAACCCCTGGCGCGGCTTCAATCATGGCAATGGCTTTCTTGGGGCATCGCGGCTCGCACAACCCGCAGCCGATGCACTTCGCCGGATCGACAACATGCACCGAACGCACGACTCCCGAGATGGCGTTGACCGGGCAAATCTTTTCGCAGACGTCGATGCCGACGCACTTCGCGGGGTCGATGAATGCTTTGGGCCGGACCGGGATGTAATCCCTGATCGTATTCATAGGGCACTTGCTCACGCAGAGACCGCAGGTAATGCACTTGGCATGGTCGATTCTGGCGATATTGTTTTCGAGCGTTATAGCGTTCACCGGGCAGGTCTTCACACAGATACCGCAGGCGATGCAGCCCACCTGGCACTTTTTCTTGGTGTCCGCGCCCTTGTCCTTGCTGTGGCAACTGATGACCACCGCTTTTGATTGCTGGGCGAGTTCGATCACTTGCTTGGGGCAGGCCGCAACGCACTTGCCGCAGGCCGTGCACTTTTCCCGGCTGATGAGAGGCAAATTGTCCGCGCCCATCCTGATGGCGTCGAACGGACAGGCGCGCATGCACGTGCCGTATCCCAGACAGCCGTACGCGCAGGATTTGTCGCCGCCTGCCGCGAGCACTACTGAAGCGCAGTCCTCCACGCCCGTGTAAATAAACTTCCGCTGGCTGAGGCTCGTCCCGCCCTGGCAGAATACGCGGGCTATTTTCGGATCAACCTTCTCCGCCTTCTTGCCGGTAATCACGGCAATCCTCTCGGCAATGGCGGCTTTTCCCGGAGCGCACAAGCTCACCGCCACATCGGGATTTCCGGCGACTGCCTCCGCATACCCCATACAGCCGGCAAAACCGCAGGCCCCGCAGTTGGCTCCCGGAAGGGTCTCGCGCACTTGCTCAACCTTGGGGTCAACCTTTACCACAAACCGCGAGGCGACGATCGCCAGGGCAATGCCGAACACGACGCCGAGGCCCGCGAGCACGATCAGCGCCACATAGACCGTAGATGAGGGGACGGATCCGTCAGCCGTTGCCGCGCCGCCGGCCTCTACCCGAAGGAGGAGGTCGTTAAAAAAAACACTCACGGCGTGGTTCAGCGCCTGAAACAGGATTTTCATCATTTGTTCATACATGGTTATATACCCTCTTCGTCCGGATTTTTACAATGTGATCATGCCGGAAAAACCCAGGAATGCCAGGGCGATCAACCCGGTCAGAACGAATGAAATAGGAAGTCCCTGGAATGACTTCGGCACATCGGCAAGTTCAAGTTTTTCCCGAATGCTCGCCATGATAACAAGCGCCAGACTGAAACCGAGACCTGAACCGAGGGCAAGCGCCATGCTCTCGAACAGACTATAATTTTCGTCCGCATTGATGAGCGGCACCGCCAGGATGACGCAGTTCGTAACGATCAACGCGAGGTAGATCCCCAGCTTGTAGTACAGCGCCGGAGTTATTTTTTTCATGATCGTATCGGCGGCCTGAACAAAAGCGGCGATCACGCCGATAAAAATAACGATCTTGAGGAACCCGAGATGATAGGGAATCATGACATAGGTATACATCAGCCAGTTAAGGCACGCGGAAATAAGCATGACGGCCGTAAAGGTAAAGCTCATGCCGACCGCTGTCTCCATTTTTTTCGTAACGCCGAAAAAGATGCAGAGGCCGAGGTACCGGGAAAACACGAAGTTGTTTACCAGCGCCGAGGCTATGAATATTGTCAGAACACGTTCCCACATAAGACCCTCCGGGTAAAACTATTTCGGATTTCGGAACGTAGATTGAGGATTAAATGCCGGGCGATTTCTTCAATCCGCAATCCGAAAGCTCCAATCCACAAGTGCTAATGCCCGCCTCCGCCGCCCCCCGTGCCGCCGAAGTACTTCCGGTCGATCCAGTTGAGTCCGCCCATTAAAAGCCCCATGGCGAAGAACCCGCCCGTCGGCATGATCATGATGAGCAGCGGTTTTGACTCCAGGATAGGGGTGCCCCAGAGCGACCCTTTGCCCAAGAACTCCCTGAACACGCCGAGAAGGACCAGGGCAAGGAGAAAACCCATTCCCATTCCGACTCCGTCGACAAAAGACGGCAGGAGTTTATTTTTGCTCGCGAACATCTCCGCGCGGGAAAGGATGATGGCAAAGGCAACGATGAGCATGATATAGAGGCCCATTTCTTTATATACCGCTCTTTGGTAGGCCGCCATCACCTGATCGATCACCGTAACCCAGGTGGCGGTGATGAAGACATAGGAAGGAAGCCGGACTTTCGGGCTGATAAAGTTCCGCAGGAGGGAAACCGTAACATTCGTCATGGTCATGACGAACAAGACCGCAACCCCCATCAAAAATCCGTTTTTCACTCCGCTCGTAACGGCCACTGCCGGGCAGAGGGAAAGCGCGAGCCTGAAGACCGGGTTCTCGCCGAAGATGCCGTTTTTGAAAAGCGCCCAGTAGCTGACAGTATTGCTCACTTCCTCACCTCCCGCGCCGCCGTCTTGACGCCCGCCCCGTACTTGTCGATGAGCTGCTGCGCCGCGTCTTTAACGCCGTTCGTCACGCCGCGGCTCGAATAGGTCGCGCCTGATATGGCCTGGATGTTTTCCTTCGTGTCTTTCTTTACCAGAACAATCTGAGAAAGGGTCTTCCCCTTGAACTGGTCGAGAAAACTCTTGTCCTCAACCTGGTCCCCAAGACCGGGAGTTTCTTCATGGCCGAGGATCTTGACGTCTCTTATTTTAAGATCAGGACCGAGAGAAACGAGCATCTTGATGAAACTGGAATATCCCTTGCCCCCGGTGCTCGCAATGTAGGCAACCGGCTTTCCGTTGGAGGTCGCCGCATAATACTCGTAGGTCTTGGTGTCGATGCTCCAGTTCCCCGCCGCTTTGATGGGGTCAGACGCATCGGGCGCCATTGCCTTCAGCGCTTCTTCTTTTTCTTTCTTCTCAGCGGCAAACCGAACCGGCGCGGTATATTTATAGGTAACCCCCATAATTACGCCTGCAACCGTAAAGATTGCGACCAAACTCAGGGTTATTTTCAGCAAGTCTTTCATTTTTTCACCCCCGTTGCCTCGGCCTTGCCGAAAATCCGGCTCCTCATGCTCCGGTCAAGCAACGGCGCCAGGCAGTTCATCAGGAGGATGGCGAACATCACGCCCTCGGGGTACCCGCCCTTCAGGCGGATAAGGACCGTAAGCGCCCCGCATGCGGCGCCGAACACAATCTGGGCGCTGCGCACCGAGGGGCCGGTCACGTAGTCCGTGGCCATGTAGAACGCGCCCAGGATCAGCCCGCCGGACATCATATGGAACACTGCATCGCCCGTAAAAAGGCCTTCCTTGCCGCCGAACATCCAGGTGAGAACGCCGACGGTGGCAATAAAGGTAATGGGGATATGCCAGGTAATGTACCGCTTCACCATCAGGAACCCGGCGCCGAGCAGGAGGGCGACTACCGACGTCTCGCCCAGGGACCCGGCCCTGTTGCCGATGAACAGGTCCTGGTACAGGGCCAGTTTGGTATGATAAATTTCGAGGAGCTTCGACATCCCCTCCTCTTTGAGCAGTACCAGCGGGGTCGCCGTGGTCTTTGCGTCAATAGCCAGAAACGTGGCCGCGGGCTCGACGTACGTGGTCATTACTTTGGTGAAACTGATGAGGACAAAGGCCCTGCCGATGAGCGCTGGGTTAAAAATATTGAAGCCGAGCCCTCCGAAAAGCTGTTTGGTAATCACAATCGCCACGAAGGAACCGATGGCCGGAATGTACAGCGGCACATTCGCCGGAAGGTTCATGGCAAGGAGCAGGCCGGTCAGAAACGCGCTCCCGTCGGACACGGTAATGGGCTTCTTCATCATCCGCTGCGCCCCGGCCTCCGACAAAAGAGAGGTCAGGATGCAGACGAGGATCACCATCGCGGCCGGAAGTCCGAAGTAATAAATCGACATGAGCGTTGCGGGAAGAAGAGCGCCGCTGACGGCCCACATGATCTTCGCCGTGCTCTCGTGGTCGTGCATGTGGGGCCCGATAGAAACAATCAGTTTGGGCTGCTCTTTTGGTTTTACCGGTTGTACCTGTACAGATGCTTCCATCAGATTGACCTCTCTCTTTTGGACCAGGGCAACCGTGCCTGCACCCGCGTTTTCGCAAGAGCAGGGTGTTGCCGTTGGTGACGCCACGCCAGGGCATGGTTTGCCCCTATCAATTCTTCTTCTTCGCCAGTTCCTTTTTCGCTTTCTTCACCCACTGGACCATCGGCCGGTTCGCGGGGCAGACGAAGGTGCAGCACCCGCACTCAAAACAGTCCATAAGTCCGTAGGCCTTCGCATCCTCGTAATGCCCCTTTTCGATGTAAATGCCGATGTAGGACGGTTGAAGCTTCATGGGACAGGCGTCGATGCAGCGGCCGCAGCGAATGCACGGACCGTAGGATTTCAGGCTCACCTCGCCTTGGGGGAGAACGAGAATGCCGGACGTGCCTTTGATCACGGGCACGTCGAGCGTGTACTGGCTCATGCCCATCATGGGACCGCCGGCGATCACCTTGGCCGCATCATCCGTAAGCCCTCCGGCCTCCTCGATGAGTTGAGAGAACGGCGTGCCGATCCGGGCGAGAAAATTCTTCGGTTCCTTGACCCCTCTGCCGGTCACCGTAACATATCGCTCGATAAGCGGCCTGCCGTAGCGCACGGCGTTATAGATCGCCGCGGCCGTGCCGACGTTCTGCACCACCACGCCTATATCCATGGGAAGCCCGCCCGCGGGAACGGTCCGGTGAGCAATGGACTTGATAAGCATCTTCTCGGCGCCTTGCGGATATTTCACCTTCACCGGGAACACCGTGACCGATGGGGAACCGGCCGCTGCCTTGGTCATGGCCTCTATCGCATCGGGTTTGTTGTCTTCTATGCCGATAGAACCTTTTTTCACATTCAAAATCGTCATGAGAATCTTGAGGCCTTCGACGATTTCTTTCGATTGCTCAAGCATGAGGCGGTGGTCGGAGGTCAGGAAGGGTTCGCACTCCGCGCCGTTCAGGATCACGACGTCGATCGGCTTTTCCTTCGGCGGGGCGAGCTTCACGTGCGTGGGGAACGTGGCCCCTCCCATGCCGACAATGCCGGCTTCCAGGACGATCTTCTTGAGTTCCTCAGGGCTTAAAAGGGTGTAGTCGGGGTTTTCCTTGAGCCCGGCAAACCACTCATCCTTCCCGTCGCTCTCGATGACGACGGACGGCATATCGGTTCCAAGGGAATGCGGGAAGTTCCCGAGGGCGATCACCTTTCCGGAGATTGAAGCGTGGACCGGCGCGGACACAAAACCCGCGGCTTCGCCGATCTTCTCGCCTTTTTTCACTTCCTGGCCGATAACGACCACTGCTTTTGTCGGTGCGCCGATATGCTGGCTAAGAGGTATGATTGCTTTTTTGGGAATCGCTGCTGAGACGGTGGGTTTGTGCGCTGTGAGGTGTTTATTATCGGCAGGATGCACGCCGCCGCTGAACGTGTTCTGTATTATCGGAGCTCCCATAAGTTATGCCTCGCCTGGCCTCTATATTATAAACATAGTGTCATCGTGCGCCATGATTGCTACTTTAGGATTACCTAAACCAACACAAATACGTGTACCGCAACCGGAGCGGTTATATCAGAAATGGAGCGCGGGTGTCAAGTGGGAATTTTCTCATGAGCGCTCCCGGAAATGTCATGCAACGGGCGCATGCCGCTTTCGGCGATAAGAACACCGCCGCGGCCGCGCCAGTCACCGTGAATCTCATGTTTATTGAGAGCGTCTATTTCGGAGCAAGGCGGTTATACAACCTGGACAACTTCTTTCACTTCCGGAACTTCCTGTTTCAGCATTTTCTCAACGCCCATCTTGAGCGTCATCGTGGACATGGGGCAGGATCCGCAGGCGCCTTTCAGCCTTACCTTGACGATCCCGGCCTCATCCACGCTCACGAATTCTATATCCCCGCCGTCCCTCTGCAGGGCCGGTCTTACTTTTTTGAGAGCTTCAATCACTCTTTCCTTCATTGCTCTAATCTCCTTGCTGCCGTTTGACGGCTTCGAGTTTTAGTGAGTAGTGAGAGAATTATACCCTTTTTTACTCTTCTTTTACAACAATTTCTTGAAGTGCAAAAGCCTGAGTTTCCTAGTCCTTTCCTTGCTGAAAAGCGCCTCGGGCATTTCCGCCGAAAGGGTTTTTCCGGACGAACCGTGATACAATAAACAAAGGAGAGAAACCGATGCAGCAGATAACCATACAGGCGCTTACGAACTATCTCCAGTCACTCTACGGCGGACCGGTGCGTGTGGTTTCCATGACCACCGAAGGCGCGCAGGAAGCGGCCGGTGACCTCAAGGGTTTCGGCTACGGTTCCCCGCTGTTCCTCGAATATGAAGTCGCCGGAGAACGGAAGAAGGCGGTGCTCGAAACCATGGCGCCGTCGTCGTTCGGCCATGACCATTTTTCCGACCGTGCCCAGGCCATTCTCTGGGAGCACTCCGCGTTCAACGCTCTGCCGCGCCATGCGCGTTCGCTCGACAGCGGCGCCTTCCTCGATTCCGGGGAACTCATATCCACGGGCCGGGCGCGGGAGTTTTTCCTGCTTGCGGAATTTGTACGGGGCAGCGGATATTTCAAGGACCTGGACCGCATCAGGACTAAGGGCCTCGCAGAGGAGACAGATTTTGAAAGAGCGCTCTCCCTCTCCAATTATCTCGTTGAAATCCACGCCGTAAAACGCGACGCGCCGGAACTCTACACGCGGCGTATTCGGGAACTCCTGGGCCACGGCGAGTGCATCATGGGACTGATCGACAACTACCCCGCGACCTTCGAGTTTATCAACACCGATCTCCTCAAAAAAATCGAACTCGCATGCGTAGAATGGCGCTGGCGAATAAAACGCCGGACACACCGGCTTTGCAGGGTACACGGCGACTTTCATCCATGGAACATCCTGTTCCGCGAGGGCGCGGACTTCACGCTCCTCGACCGCTCCCGGGGAGAATGGGGAGAGCCGGCCGACGACATCACTTGCCTCACCATAAACTACCTGTTTTCATCCATCCTGCGCTCCGGACGGCTCGACGGACCATTCGAGAAATTGTTCAGGCTTGTCTGGGAAAACTATCTCGAAAAGACGGACGATCGGGAACTGCTTGAAGTCGCTGCTCCGTTCTATGCCTGGCGCGGCCTGGTGCTCGCGAGCCCGGTATGGTACCCGCGACTCCCCACAAGCGTGCGCCGGACCCTGTTCAATTTCATCCAGAACGTCCTCGGGGCCGAGCGCTTCGACCCCGCGGACGCACACAGGTATCTCTCATGAACGCGCAGGCCGGTTTCGGCCTTTGGATAACCGGATTGCCTGCGTCGGGCAAAACCTCCATCACCCGAGCTTTGATGAAAAAATTGGAAGCGCGAAACATGAGCGCAGTCGTTCTGGAATCGGACGAGCTGCGGCTGATCCTTACACCGAAGCCGACCTACGGTCCCGAAGAGCGCGACCGCTTCTATAAAACCCTGGCCATGCTCGGGTCCCTGATTGCGCGGAGCGGCGTCAACGTGATTTTCGATGCGACCGCGAACAAACGGGAGTACCGTGACTATGCCCGCTCCCTCATCCCGAATTTCCTTGAAGCATATGTCCGGTGTCCTCTCGAAGTCAGCATGAAACGGGACCCCAAAGGGATCTATCGTGATGCCTCGGCGGGCAAAACGAATGCCGTCCCCGGCCTTCAAGTTCCTTATGAACCGCCCTTAAATCCGGAAATCGTGCTGGATGGGGAGGCGCCGCCGGAAATAAACGCAGACCTTCTCATAGACATCATCTCGATCGATTCGAATTCCCTGCCATAAGCTTCAGGACGAGGACCAGCGTTGGTTCTTTTATGCGCGGATGCATTCCATAATGACTGGCCTTTCACCACCTGCATCTTATTGTTGCAACGTACTTCCACACCGTCTCCTTCATGAAAATCTATTTGTGTAAAAAAGTAATCCATCTAAATTAATTTCTATTTTTTCTCAGAAGGAGAATTGCAGGAGACAACGTTATAATGACGTATAAACAGTTCTTTTCTCCCTATTTATGAAACTCATTTGACTGTATTCCAACATTCCGATAGAATGGCTCTGAGATTAACTATGGGTAAAAAAGTTACATACGAGAGATGGATAAACCTTTTTCTTCCGGATGGATGGATCGAACGCGAGGAAATGGGTTATATACTGCTGGAAAAAGAAGGCTGGCCGGGAATAGTCCAACTCACGTTCATCGAGCGGGATAACTTCCGCATGTCTGCTTCCGAAGCCGCCAAAATGCTGCTCGAAGATACTCTCGAGGAGCGCGATATCCCTTTTCCCCGTGAAGCGATAAAGGTGGAGGAGCTGGGAAACATGGGTATTGCCACGATGGACTATACCTACAAAGACGGCGACTCACCCACGCATTGGCGCATCTGGTTCCTGGTTGACGAAACCCGCGCGCTTATGGCGGCGTACATCAGCAGCCCGGAACAAGACCACCCCTATCTGGAGGAAGCCTCGAGCATCATCGCCGACATCGAGTTCCTTGAAAACGTGAACGAGGCGTCGCCCCATACCTGCTGACGCCGCTACACATATTCCCGCAGTACTTTGCTTCTCACCGGATGGCGTAGCTTCTTGAGCGCCTTGATTTCGATCTGCCTGATCCGTTCCCGGGTAAGATTGAAATGCTTGCCGACCTCTTCGAGGGTGTGTTCGCTCCCGACCCCGATCCCGAACCGCATCCTGATAATTTTTTCTTCCCGTTCCGTGAGCGACGAAAGAACCTGTTCAATCCGTCCGGAGGCCTCTCTGTTTTCGAGCGTCTTGAACGGAGACACGGACTTCTCGTCGATGATCACGTCCTTCAGCTCTTTTTCCTCGGAAAGAATCGGGGTCTCAAGAGAGACCGGCTCCTGGATCGCGCGCAGGATCTCGTTCACGCGCACCGGGGACAGTCCCATGATTTTCGCCACTTCTTCGGGCGAAGGCTCGCGCCCCTTTTCGCGCATGAACTTGGCAAAGATGCGGCTTATGCGGGTGCTCTCTTCGATCAGATGCACCGGCAGCCGGATGGTCCGGGCCTGGTCCAGAATGGCTCGCGTGATCCGCTGCCTGATCCACCACGTGGAGTACGTGCTGAACTTGGTCCCCTTGCCCGACTCATAGCGGTCCGCCGCCTTCATCAGCCCGATGTTTCCCTCCTGCACCAGGTCGAGCAGCGTCAGGCCCCGGTTGACGTATTTCTTGGCGATCGAGACGACAAGCCGGAGATTGGCCTTCGTCAGTTCATCTTTGGCAATTTTGACGTTGACGTCGGCCAGTTCAATGCGGTTGATCATCTCTCGAACCGAAGCCTCATCGAGCCCGAGCTTTTCCATGTCAACGGTGATGCCCCGTTCGAGCTGCTTGCCCACGAACAGGAGCTTTTTGAGCATCTTCTCGATCTCGCGGAACGAGAGGCTCATTTCCTTGATCGTTATGACCGCCCGCTCCATGTCCCGTCTCGACACCTGACGCTTCAGCCGGTTATACTGCTGCATGAACTCCGCTTCGAATGAATCTCTCCATTCTCCGGGATAGCGGAGCACGTCCGGCGCCTTGACGAGGCCTTGTTTGATGTTTTGGCCCAACGCGAGAACTCGGGGAATGGCGAGGGGAGAGCCAAGCGCGATCTCCTTCAGGATGGCCTTGCCCTCTTCGAGCATGCGGACATACATGTGTTCTTCATCCATTTTGAGCATCGGGAACTTGCCGACGGACTTGAGGTAGGTATCGACGAGATCAGCGCCGCCCGCGACGACTTCCTCGGCAACGGCCTTGACCTCCGCCGGAGAAGGTTCTTCTTCTTCCTCTTCCTCCTCCGAGAGTTCGTCCGCGAGTTCCTCCAGCACGTCTTCGGGCATTCCCTCGGGATACCCGCTCTTCTCTTCTGATAGAACCGTCTTACTCATACAGCCTGCCTTTCCTCGTTTCTTATTTCAATTATAGCAAAAACAAAAAGTGCGTCAAACCTTTATTTTAAGTCTGCGTAATTTAATTTGTGCCAGTGCGAATACCGGCACTCCGGTTTGCGGAACGGAGCAGGCAGCTCAAGGAACAGATGAACTCACGGGCAGCCGCAGGCATTCCTCCCGAGGCTGTGGTCAAGACCATTACGTTCAATCTACGGATCAGCGAGTACGAATTTTGGGGAGAACGGTTCCGGTTCAGCGTGCCGGCAATGTTTCTGCTCGCCCTCGTTGTCGGCGTCATCGGCGGCACCTACGGGATCCCAGAAGTTCATCAAACTGATGCTCGGCATCATGATCATCTCTCTCGCAATACGCTATATTGCCTTGTATTTCATATCCTGATCCGGACAACCCCGCACCCGGCTTGCTACTTCAAACCCCTGCTTCCCGGCTTTATGGGCGCGGTTCCGGATTTGCACATCGGGCAGGTCTCGGGCGAGTACGTCGGGACATCAAGCGTCACCAAGGCCGTATACGGCGCGCCAAGCTCGGCCTTCCCTCCCGACCGATCGATAAGCGAACCCACGGCAACAACCACGCCGCCCGCCTTTTTTACAACCGCGATGGTTTCTTTCACGGATTTGCCCGTGGTAATTACATCCTCTACGACAAGCACGCGTTCGCCCGAAGAAATCGAGAACCCGCGGCGAAGCGTCAGCTCGCCGTTCACCCGCTCGGCAAAAAGCGCGCGCACACCCAGCGCCCACGCGGTTTCATGCGAGACAAAAACTCCGCCGAGCGCGGGGGCGATGACCGCTCCTATATCCATTTTTTTAAAGTTCTCAGCCAGGGCCGCGCAGAGTTTTGTTGCTAGGTCCGGCTGCTGGAGCACAAGCGCGCTCTGAAGATAGCGGTCGCTGTGAAGTCCGGACGACAGAAGAAAATGCCCTGTCAGCAGCGCGCCGGTTTTTTTGTATGCGTCCAGTACCTCTTCCGGTGTCATTCTATTCCCTGCTCCTTTTTTCCTTCATTGATAAAACCAAAAAAAGCATTTAACCCGCCCCGTAAACGGTCATCCCCGAATGATTTTATCGGGGACCTGGTTTTACCGATTATTGACAACACCATATTCCCGATTACGTCCTCGGGAATGACAACAGGGAAGAAATGGGTGTTTCAATGCACATGCCTTGCGCTGAATAAATGCAAAAAGGACTAACCGTACGGACTTTACTTTTCATCTGCGTTCATCTGTGTTTATCTGTGGTTCCAACCGTTGTTTTCAGGACAATGCGGCTTCCATGTCTTCTCTGATATTCTTTACCGCGGCAAGCCGGTCCGCTGCCTTGAGCACGGGCCTGCCGATCACAATGAAGTCCGAGCCGGCCCCTACGGCCTCGCCCGGCGTCATGATCCTCTTCTGATCGTCCTGCGCGGCCCAGGAAGGCCTCACACCCGGCGTGAGAATGACAAAGCTTCCCCGGACGGCCCTGCGCAGTGTTTTTATTTCACGCGGCGAGGCCACCACGCCGTCCATTCCCGCTCGTTGCGCAAGCTTCGCCAGGTGCACCACCTCCCGCGAGAGCGAGCGCGTAATCTTGAGCTCCTTCCGCAGGTTCTTCTCATCCATGCTCGTAAGGACCGTGACGGCAAGGATGATCGGCGCCTGCTTACCCGAAGCCTGCGCCGTCTCTCGCGCCGCCACCGCCGCGGCTTTCATCATATCGAGCCCGCCCAGAGCATGGACATTGAAGATGCTGACTCCTAATTTTGCGGCCTCGGCCGACGCTCTTGCCACGGTGTGCGGGATGTCGTGATATTTGAGATCGAGGAAAACCCGTGCGCCCATCTTGATGGTCTTGCGCACGATATCGGGGCCATAGGCGGTAAAAAGCTGGTGGCCGACTTTGAACATGCCGACAGCGTCCTTGAGTTCGGCAACGATGTCGAGCGCTTCCCTGTCGTCATCGACGTCGAGGGCGATGATGAGGCGGTCTTGTGCAATCTTGGAATCAGTCATTGTTGGGCACAGGCGTTTGTTGCTGCCGCCTCCGGTCTCCCGGCCTTTATTAATAGATTCTCAGCAGGCTCAGGAGCCGGTCTTTGAACAACTCCGCCAGCAGTTGCAGGTTCGGAAGGGTCGCGAATTCATGGGCATTGTTCGAGAACAATACCCAGGCCTCTGCGGGAAAGTCTTGCGTTTCCTGCAGCAATTCCGCGTGCAGGTAGACCTTCGGCAACGCACGGACATTAAACGCCATGTCGCTGCCGATGATGCTCGGCGCCGTAGCTGCGTCCAGCATGGGCAGCAGGGCCAGGCCGCGGGCAATGATCTCCGGCGCATAACCGGCCAGGGGTGCTTCAACCTTTTTCCTGATATCCGCCGAGGGCCGTCCGGCGAAGTCGCCTATGGCCCGCCATGGCGTCATCGCAAAGCCCGTGCCTGAGGAAAGCACATAGTCCAGAACTACCGACACGTGGGATTCCGGCGCCTTCTGACCATGAAGAAAAACGCCGTCACGTCGGACCATATACTCCTGGCCGAGCATCCCGAGAAAAAGGGCGTCATCCTCCGTGGCATAACGGGCGTCGATCCGCGCGGCGGTTTCCGGGAAGGAAAGATGCTCCAGCGATTTCACAAGGGTCTCCACAACGATGCGCTCCGGAAAAGAGATGCGCCGGCAACGGGAAATCAGGCCCGGGACCGGCGTCCTCGCATCAGGTTTCTTTCTTTATTCGCTGAATGATCTCGGCGATCAATTCCTGGTAGTTGATCTGGAGCTGAATGAGCTCTGCCGGCACGCCTTCCTCAAAACGATACGCGCCGTCGCCCAACAAAAAAAGGCTGTAGATGATGTCTTTCACCTGCATCTTGAGGCCGCTGAAAAGATCCCGGGGAGAAAGAAAACCGTTTTCAACCAGGATCGCGCCGAGTTTTTTCAGCCCCGCGCTTTTTTTTGCTATTTGCAGGGCATGGTCCAGGTTCTCCCTCGTGAGATTGCAACACTTCACGAGGGTCTCGCCGAGCCTGTCATCGGCGCTGGTCGATGCGGCGAATACGATCTGACCGCTCTTCGTATAAATGGTTTTGACCACATCGCCTTTGCGAACGGAAAGCGAGCCCGTGGCCTTGGTCAGGCGCAAGTGCTCTAAAAGATCCGGCAGCGATGTATCTTTGATGTTGCCTGAAAGCGGAATGGACATAATTTCACGATGCTCGATCCGGCGGAGCAGCCCGCGGCCAAGGGGCCAGAGCTAAAACTCGAACCTGATTCCCGCTCCGCCCACAGTCTCCGCTCCCGCTTTTAACTCCACGATAACCATAAATTTCTGGCTGAGTTTCCATTCAGCGCCGCCGAAGATGTAGTAATTCGTGTCGTTCTTCGGAAGATATGAGCCGTACAAGGCGGAAACCTGCAACCCGCCGTAGGGCGTCAACTTATACCCTCGTTCCGTAAGCGGAATGGCTTTGCTGAATATAGTCGAGAATTTAACCTCGCTCACGTTCTTTCCGCTGATGAGCAGGTTGTCGAACCCAAGGTCCACGGCCATATCGACCGGGACGCCTTCGGACGACTTAATGAGCTGGTATTTCAGGTCCGCTCCCAGGAGCCCGCCGTTCTTATCGTCCGGTTTTATGTTGGTAACAAAGCCGAATTTCACGCCCACTTCAAGCAGCGCTCCCAGGCCGTAGCGAATAGCGGGGTAATAGCTTTTATAATCCTTGCTCAGCGAAAAGTTGATCCCTGATTGCGTCATGCCCCCGTCAAGGCTTTCAGCCGTGGTAAATTCATTCTGAGTGAATGTGACCGCTCCGGCCTGACCGGCAAACAACAACACCGCGACCGCAATGCCCAATACGTAATTTTTCATACCGCACACCTCCACCTCATGAATTTTTAATCGACAGACTATAGCATCAATCAAAATATTTGACAAGAAAAAATTGAGGGCCCTGGGGAGGACCGGAGGGGCTGCGGGGCGGGTTCGCGGGGCTCAAACAGTGCGTTTCTCACCGGCCCTCTCAGCCGTCATTATTCAGTTCGACGTTCCAATAGAGGTAATCTCGCCAGCTTAAGGGCGCGTGTTTGATCCCGAGCGTGAGCGTGACCACCGGCATCCAGCGCGGTTTCACCGGCGTTCGGACCAGTCTCATGGATGCCTCGCGCGGGGTCCTGCCGCCCTTCCTGTTATTGCACGCAAGGCATGCGGTAACGATGTTTTCCCAGGTTGCCTGGCCGCCCTGCACCTGCGGCACGACATGATCGAACGTAAGGTCTTCCGCCGGATATTTGGTCCCGCAGTATTGGCAGGTGTACTTGTCGCGCTGGTAGATCGTGGCCCGTGAGAACCGGACTTCCCTCCGCCCCCGCCTGATCTTGACGAGTTTGAGAAGACGAAGGATCGAGGGAAGCTTGAAGGTCATGGACACGCCGCGGATGTCCCGGTCGTAAAAGTCGATCACCTCCACCTTGCCCTGGGTAAGCAGCGTGATGGCCCGTTGCCAGGAAATGATCTTGAGCGGCTCAAAGGTTGCATTCAGGAGGAGCGTCCGTTCCATTGCGGCCCTCGAAAGAATACCCAAAACCCTCGTATCCGATGTTTCCACCTGCGCCCGAAAAGCAAAAAAAACCCGTTATTGAGGTTTAAAAATACAGAAAACTTTAGGGTTTGTCAATAGTTTTGAAAACCCGTATAATGACCGTATCATGACCGATGCTGAGGACGCAAGAAAAGAACAAGCCGCATCAGCGCGGGAGGAGGAACTTGCCCGGTTCCTTCATGATCCGTCTCCCAACGTGGTTCGCGCGCTGCTCGGGAACAGAAGTCTGTCCGAAGACGACGTCCTTGTCCTGGCGACGAGAAAGAACCTGCCGCCGGATATTCTCGAAACAATGGCCAAAAACAAACGCTGGATCGAGAGTTACCCAGTCCGCGTTGCGCTCGTAAAAAATCCCAAGACCCCGCTCTCGGTTTCTCTTTCGCTCGCGCGCTACATTCGCCTGTTCGATCTTGCGGAGCTCACGCGCAGTCATTACCTCCCGCCGGTCCTCAGGCGCAAGCTCGAAGCGATCATCATCGAAAAAATCCCCTCCATGGCCCTGGGAATCAAAAAAAGCCTTGCCAAGATCGCGTCCGGCGACGTGCTGCTGAAGCTTCTGCTGGACGGCTATCCCGAGGTGGTGAAACTCTCCCTGGACAACCCATCGCTCATAGAAGCCCACTTATACAAAGTCATCAGCCGGCCTACAGCCACGCCGACAACCATCAGGGCCATTGCCGTCCACCCGAATTGGTCCAATCGCTATCTGGTCAAATTAGCCCTGATTCGCAACAATCACACACCCCTCGCGCTTTTAGTTCGCTTCCTCAAGATCCTGAAAATCATCGACCTGCGAGAGCTTTACATGGACCCCGCGCTCTCGGTGACCGTAAAACCTTTCGTGCATCGGGAACTTCGTGAACGGGGGGAACAGCCGGGCGCTGTCTTGGCAGAAACGGTGTATGAGCCTGATGAAGAAGATGAGAAAATAATGGACCGGTTTAAAAGCGCTCCGGAACACTCGGAGTAAGAGACGCTGCGGGCCCGACAAAGCTTATGACGGGAACAGCCTTATTATGATATAGTTATAGTAATGGAGAATTAGATAGCCGTCCTTTTTTTAACGCGCTCTTTCGCGGCTCAGACGACATTTTCAACGGGCATGAAAGATGAAACCCCAAAAGTACGCTCAAATCCCTGATGTCAAGTCCTATCAGATCGGCGTAAGCCGCTCTCCCCTCGATGTAGAAGACCTGCCCACACCCGAAGAGGTATTCAGGATAAAACGCGTCGGCTTCGCGGAACTGATCTTTTTCATATTGGGGCCGGCCGTGATCGCGGTGAGTCTCGCCGTCGGAAGCGGCGAGTGGATGCTGGGACCGCTCGCCGTTGGGCAATATGGATTCAAGGGTATCGGCTGGGTCATTCTAGCGTCGATCGTACTGCAAACGTTTTACAATATTGAGCTGGCTCGTTTCAC
>JBGPUS010000029.1:0-16429 GCA_041491325.1 Nitrospirota bacterium
AAATGGTGATGCCCGGCGACAACATGAGCTGCAGCGTGGAGCTGATCACGCCGATCGCCATGGACAAGGAACTCCGGTTCGCCATCCGCGAAGGCGGCAGGACCGTGGGAGCAGGCGTCATTACGGAAGTTATCGAGTAACAATGCCGTTAAGTAGTTGAAATGGTTTTTTCGAAATTACTTAATCATAATTCACCATATTTTAGGGGAAGGAAACGGAAATGCGGGAAATCGTATTGCTTGCTTGCGGCGAGTGCAAGCGCAAAAACTATTCGACGACCAAGAATAAGAGAAACACGCCTGACAAACTGAATCTTGAGAAGTACTGCCGTTTCTGCCGCAAACAGACCGCTCACAAGGAGACAAAGGCTTAGCAGCAGACACAGGCCAGTAGCTCTAATGGTAGAGCTCCGGACTCCAAATCCGGCTGTTGGGGGTTCGAGTCCCTCCTGGCCTGCCATATAATCCGTGCGGAAAGAGGTTTGCAGAATGTTCAAAAAAATCGCGGAATTTTATCAAGAAGTTAAGCTTGAGCTGAAGAAGGTCGTGTTTCCGACGAAAAAGGAGGTCATAGGGTCTACCTGGGTGGTCATCATCACGGTGCTCATCTCCGCCTTTTTTCTGTGGACGGTAGATTTAGGAGTGGGAAGCATGATAACCCGCACCTTTATGAATAAATAACTATGCCGATGAACTGGTACGTCGTACATACATATGCAGGGTTCGAAAATAAAGTGAAGGCCAGCATCCTGGAAACCGTATCGAAGCTCGGGCTCAAGGAGCAGATAGGCCAGATCCTCGTCCCGACCGAAGAGGTCATGTCCATCAAGGCGGGGAAAAAACGGAAGGCTCAGCGGAAGTTCTTCCCCGGGTATATTCTCGTCGAGATGGAAATGGACGATAATTCCTGGCACGTCATCAAGGATACGCCCAAGGTGACGGGCTTCGTCGGCGGAAGCACGAACCCGACTCCGCTTTCCGATGAAGAGGTTAAAACGATCCTCAAGCAGACCGAGGAGGGCGCCGTGGCCCAGGCCCAGCCGAAGCACGCGTACCAAAAAGGCGACAGGGTCAGAGTTATCGACGGGCCGTTCAGCAGTTTCATCGGGTCGGTGGAAGACGTTAATCCGGCGCACGGAAGGCTTCGCGTGATGGTGAGCATCTTCGGGCGCTCGACGCCGGTTGAGCTGGAATTTCTGCAGGTTGAGCGGGAAAAAGAAAAATAAACTGAATCTCAAGTTTCAACATTCAAAATGAGGTAGGTAACGATAATGGCTAAAGAGATCACGGCAAAAATCAAGCTTCAGGTTCCCGCAGGAAAGGCAAACCCGGCCCCGCCGGTTGGGCCTGCGCTCGGCCAGCACGGCGTCAACATCATGGAGTTCTGCAAGGCGTTCAATGCAAAAACCCAGAAATTGGGAGAGACCATCATCCCCGTTGTTATTTCCGTTTACTCGGACCGGTCTTTTTCCTTCATTACCAAGACCCCGCCGGCGGCGGAACTGCTCAAAAAAGCCGCAGGCATCGTTAAGGGTTCCGGTGTGCCGAACAAGGACAAAGTCGGCAAGGTGACCCGCGCTCAGGTCAGGGAGATCGCTCAGACGAAACTCCCGGACCTCAATGCGGCAAGCATCGAATCGGCCATGCGCATGATCGAGGGTTCCGCGAAGAGCATGGGACTTGAAATAACGGATTAGTTAAAATTACAAAACTCAGATAACAAGTTCCGAATACATTACTAAACCCCAATCAAACGTTTGGAATTTAGAAATTTGGGATTTATTTGTTATTTGATGCTTGTTGTTTGCCATTTCATTTTCGTACAGTGCGGGAGGCTGCAAACAGCCGTTTGAACCGCGAGGAGGAAGCATGTCAGGAAAGAAGTATAAAGCAGTTGCAACGCTGGTGGACCCGGCAAAACAGTACACGCTTGCCGAGGCTATCGGCCTTGCAAAGAAAACAGCCAGGACCAAGTTCGACGAAACCGTGGATCTCGCCTTGAAATTGGGCGTTGATCCCAAGCAGGCGGACCAGATGGTGCGGGGAACGGTGGTTCTTCCGCACGGCACCGGCAAAAAAGTAAAAATCCTTGTGTTTGCCAAGGGCGAGAAGGACAAGGAAGCCAGAGACGCCGGCGCCGACTACGTTGGCGCTGAGGATATGGCTGACAAGATTCAGAAGGAAGGCTGGACCGATTTCGACACAGTCGTGGCGACACCGGACATCATGGGCCTTGTCGGAAAACTCGGCAAAGTGCTCGGTCCGCGGGGGTTGATGCCGAACCCAAAGACCGGCACGGTCACGTTCGACATCACTAAGGCAATTAAGGACATTAGGGCCGGCAAAGTTGAGTACCGCGTGGAAAAAGCCGGTATTGTGCATGTTCCCGTGGGCAAAGCGTCCTTTGACGAGAGCAAGCTCTTAGACAACGCCAAGTCGGTCATCGAGTCTGTCTTGAAAGCGAAGCCTGCGACAAGCAAAGGAAAATACCTCAAGAGCGCATCCGTTTCCACAACCATGGGGCCCGGCATCAATATGGATACGGCCCTGATCGATAAAATGACGGAGTAAAAGCGTAAAAAAGACTACATCCGAATTACAAAGGTCGATCCCTGAAAACAGGGGTACGGTCCGTGACAGCAGGCGCCGACAGGAACAGCATCATGTGTCCGTTCGGCTTAATTCCGGAAACGGGGCCTGCCGAGACCCGGGTAAAAGAATGCTTGCTGCACCGCTTTCTTTTAAGGATTCCGGGGGTCATCGGGAATGCTTAAAAGAAAGGAGGGTTCTGTGAATAAGCAGGAGAAAAAAGAAGCAATTGACGAGCTGCATGAGAAGTTCGCGCGCGCCAAGTCCGCTGTGATCACCGGCTATAGCGGGATCAATGTGGAACAGATCACCATCCTGCGGGCAAAACTGCGCTCGTCGCAGGTGGAGTACCGCGTGGTGAAGAATACGTTGGCACGGAGAGCAGCGGAAGGCACCGGATTGGCGCCGCTCAAGGACCACTTCGTGGGCCCCGTGGGCATCGCGCTCGGATATGACGATGTGATCGCGCCGGCCAGAGTGCTGTACGATTTCAGCAAAACGCAGGCCAAGCTTCAACTGAAAATCGGCGTGCTTGACGGCAAGCTGCTCCAGCAGGCGGACATCAAGGCGCTGGCTACCCTGCCGTCGCTCAATGCGCTCCGCGGGAAGATTGTCGGGCTTCTCCAGGCGCCTGCATCGAGGATCGTCGGCGTGCTGGCGGCCCCGGCTGGTCAAATCGCAAGGGTCATGAAGGCGAAGGCGGACAAAGGGTAAGGCGGAGCATTCCGATGCATAAGCTCCGAATGATATTCGGGGCTTGGAATTTCCGTAAGACTATTGACATTCAACTTTAAAAAAGTGATACAATTTTAGGAGGATTACCATGGCGGATTTAGCAAAAATGGTTGATGATCTGAGCGGCTTGACCGTTCTTGAAGCAGCAGAGCTGAGCAAAATGCTCGAAGAGAAGTGGGGCGTGTCAGCGGCAGCGCCCGTGGCCGTTGCAGCGGCCGGCGCGGCGGCAGCGGCAGTGGAAGAGAAGACAGCATTCGATGTCGTCCTGACAGCCGCCGGCGCACAGAAGATCAACGTAATCAAAGTTGTGCGCGAACTGACGGGTCTCGGACTTAAGGAAGCAAAGGACCTGGTGGAAGGCGCCCCCAAACCGGTGAAGACCGGCGTCGCGAAAGAAGAGGCGGAGACCATGAAGAAGAAGCTTACTGAAGCCGGCGCAACCGTAGAGGTAAAGTAAGACCCAAACGAGCTTCCTATTCGAGTCCTTGCCCTCCGGCATCGGTCCGGAGGGCAGAGGACTTTTTGCGTTTATGGATATGGCGTTTGCAAAGAGCCGAAGGCCGATAACAATTTAAATGCAAAGTGAAAAATGGAAAGAGATGCGTTTGCAATCCGCGTTTTTCATTGTTTGCATTTTTCATTTTGCATTTTACCTTGTCTAAAGAGGTGCGAAGATGTCTAAGGAAAAGAGAGAACTTGTACGCACGCGGAAGGATTTTTCCAAAATCCCCACGATTTTGGAGATCCCCGATCTTATCGAGATACAAAAAAGGTCTTACGATTTCTTTCTCCAGAAAGACCTCGCTCAGGATAAGAGAAAGAATACCGGCATCCAGGCGGCATTCAAGAGCGTATTCCCTATTTATGATTTCAATGAGACGGCGATGGTGGACTACCTCGGCTACTCGCTCGGAGAACCGAAGTACAGTATCTGGGAATGTTTGCAGCGCGGAGCGACATTCGCCGCGCCGCTCAAGATCAAGACGCGTCTCGTATTTTTCGACAAGGATGAGCAAACCGATACCAAACGGGTGAAGGACATCAAGGAGCAGGAGGTGTATGTCGGAGACCTCCCGCTCATGACTGAAACGGGGACGTTCATCGTGAACGGGACCGAACGCGTGGTGGTGAGCCAGCTTCACCGCTCTCCCGGTGCGTTCTTTACGCACGACAAGGGCAGGACCCACGCTAGCGGTAAGATTCTCTACTCGGCCCGGATCATTCCGTACCGCGGCTCGTGGCTCGATTTCGAGTTCGACGTCAAGGACATCGTCTACGTGAGAATAGATCGGCGGCGAAAGATTCCCGCCACCATCCTGCTCAAGGCTTTCGGCTATTCCAACGAAGATCTTCTCCGTATGTACTATCCCATCGAGGACATCCGGATCAAGAAGGACGGCTTCTCCCGCGGCATTCATCCGGACGTGCTTGCCGGCATAAAGTCTCCCATCACCATCACGGATAAAAATACGCGCGAGCAGATCGTCAAGGAAGGCGCCAAAATTACGCGGGCTGCCATCAAGAAGATGGAATCGTCCGGCATTACCGAGATTCCCATCCCGCGCGAGGAGCTCATGGACCGCGTCGTGCTCCGCGACGTAATCGATCCCGAGACCGGAGAAGTGCTCCTCCCGGCGAACGAAAAAATCTCCGAGGTATTCCTGGAACGCCTCGCCGCAACGAAGGTTGAAAAGCTCGAAGTGATTTATATGGACGGCATCCATGTGATCGGCGCTATTCGGGACACCCTCCTGGCCGACAAGGTGCAGACCCCGGAAGAGGCTCTGCTGGAGATCTACCGGAAGATGCGGCCCGGCGAGCCGCCCACGGTCGACATGGCGCGCAACTTGTTTTCGGGAATGTTCTTCAACCCCAAGCGGTATGATCTGTCGAACGTCGGCAGACTGAAGCTGAACAAAAAATTAAAATTAGACATTCCGATCGATAAAACCACGCTGACTCCCCAGGACGCGGTCGAAGTGATCCGTTACCTGGTTAACTTGAGGACCGGCAAAGGCGAGGTGGATGATATCGACCATCTCGGCAACCGCCGTGTCCGCTCTGTGGGAGAACTGCTCGAGAACCAGATCCGCGTGGGGCTTGCGCGCATGGAGCGCGCCATCAAAGAACGCATGAGCCTTCAGGACATCGATGCGCTCATGCCGCACGACATCATTAATCCGAAGCCGGTGATCGCGACTATCAAGGAATTCTTCGGGTCAAGCCAGCTCTCGCAATTCATGGACCAGACCAATCCCCTGGCGGAGATCACGCACAAGCGCAGACTCTCGGCCCTTGGACCCGGAGGTCTTACCCGTGAGCGGGCGGGGTTCGAGGTCCGCGACGTTCATACCACCCATTACGGAAGAATTTGTCCCATTGAGACGCCGGAAGGTCCGAACATCGGACTCATCGTGTCGCTCGCCACGTATGCGCGGGTGAACGACTATGGGTTCATTGAGGCGCCCTACCGGGAAATCAAGGCGGGCAAGGTTACGGACAAAATCGAGTACCTCTCCGCCGTGGACGGCGAGAACTACGTCGTCGCCCAGGCAAACACGCCGGTAGACGGCCGCGGAAAAATCGCGGTTGACAGCGTTTCCGCGCGTGCGGGCGGCGAGTTCAAGATCGTTTCCGCCGAGGAAGTTGAGTACATGGACGTGTCGCCGAAACAGATCGTTTCGGTATCCGCGGCGCTCATTCCTTTTCTCGAAAATGACGATGCGAACCGCGCGCTCATGGGCTCGAACATGCAACGGCAGGCAGTGCCGCTGCTCCGACCCCAGGCGCCTGTTGTCGGCACCGGCATGGAGCGGGTTGCGGCGCGCGATTCGGGCGCGATCGTCTCGGCAAAGCGGGACGGCATTGTGGAGGCGGTGGATTCCACGCGCATTACCGTGAAAGGCGAAGATGCCAAGGGCCGGACGGTCATCGATACGTACCCGCTCACGAAGTTCTACCGTTCAAACCAGAACACGTGTATGAACCAGAAACCGATAGTCCGCGCGGGCGATAAGATAAAGAAAGGGTACGTGATTGCTGACGGACCTGCCACGGACCTGGGCGAGCTCGCGCTCGGCCAGAACGTGCTCGTGGCCTTTATGCCCTGGAGCGGTTACAACTACGAAGACGCGATCATTATCAGCGAGAAGCTCGTGAAGGAAGATCGCTACACGTCGATCCACATTGAAGAGTTCGAAATCGAGGCGCGGGACACAAAACTCGGCAAGGAAGAGATCACGCGCGACATTCCGAACCTGGGAGAAGAGACGCTCCGGAACCTGGACGAGAACGGCATTATCCGCATCGGCGCCGAGGTGATGCCGGGCGATATTCTCATTGGAAAAGTCACCCCCAAGGGTGAAACGCAGCTCACTCCTGAGGAAAAGCTGCTCCGCGCCATTTTCGGCGAAAAAGCGGGAGACGTTCGGGACGCGTCGCTTTATGCGTCGCCCGGCATCGAAGGGACCGTGATCGATGTCAAGGTCTTCTCACGCAAGGGCGAGGACAAGAACGAGCGCCTGAAGACTCAGGAGAGCGAAGAAATTTCCCGGCTCCAGAAAGAATACCAGGACGAAATGCGGGCGGTGAAGGAAGACCGCTATAAACGCATTCGACGGCTTCTGGTTGGAAAGACCGCCGCGGATAAAGTAGTGAATTCCAAGAGCGGCAAGACCGAGCTGGCCAAAGGCAAGAAAATCACGGCTGAAATACTCGATAAAATGCCGGAGAAGGACTACGCAAAAATAAAGGTGGAGTCGGAAGACTATCCGACCAAGCTCCAGGAGGTCCTGGACAGCTCGGAAAATCAACTCGGCATTCTTGAAACCATTTATGATGAAAAGATCGGCAGGCTGAAGCGCGGAGACGATCTGCCACCGGGCGTGGTCAAGCTCGTGAAGGTTTACGTCGCCATGAAGCGCAAACTGTCGGTCGGCGACAAGATGGCAGGCAGGCACGGCAACAAGGGCGTTGTTTCACGGATCGTGCCCGAGGAAGACATGCCGTACCTCCCGGACGGCACGCCCGTTGAGATCGTGTTGAACCCGCTCGGCGTGCCCTCGCGTATGAACGTCGGCCAAATTCTTGAGACCCATCTCGGCTGGGCGGCAAAAGCGCTCGGTTTGCACGTGGCGACCCCGGTATTCGACGGGGCGACGGAAGACCGGGTGAAGGCCCTGCTCAAGGAAGCCAAACTCCCGAACACGGGCCAGTCCATGCTTCATGACGGCCGCACCGGAGAACCGTTTGATAAGCCGGTCACGGTCGGGTACATGTACATGCTGAAACTGCACCACCTGGTCGACGACAAGCTGCACGCCCGTTCTATCGGTCCGTATTCGCTTGTTACGCAGCAGCCGCTGGGCGGCAAGGCCCAGTTCGGAGGACAGCGTCTCGGAGAAATGGAAGTCTGGGCGCTCCAGGCCTACGGCGCGGCCTACTGCCTCCAGGAGTTCCTCACGGTCAAGTCGGACGATGTGTCCGGCAGGGCGAAGATCTATGAGGCGATTGTGAAGGGCGAGAACACCCTGGAGCCGGGGTTGCCGGAATCCTTCTATGTGCTGATCAAGGAGCTCCAGAGCTTGTGTCTGGATGTGGAGCTCATTGAACGCAAAAATGAGAAGGAACGGGTTATAGGGCTCGAAAAGATTTCATCGGCAAGGTAGAGGTGGAGAAATTCCAAATAGCAAGCGACAAATAACAAATAAGCACCAATAAACAAGCGCCAAGCTCCAAATGTTTCGTTATTGCAACTTGGTAATTGAAATTTATCTGGTATTTGGGATTTGGATTTTGGGATTTGTCTTAACATATGGAGGTTCCCGTGGAAGAGAAGCAGGTGTCTGAAAATAAAGCAAGAGCGGATGTCATGAACTTGTTCGACAAGCCGAAAGACATCAGTTTTGACGCAATGAGGATAAGAATCGCTTCGCCCGAACGGATCAAGGAGTGGTCCTACGGTGAGGTTAAAAAGCCCGAGACCATCAACTACCGTTCCTTCAAGCCGGAGCGGGACGGGCTTTTCTGCGCAAAAATATTCGGTCCCATCAAGGATTGGGAATGCCTCTGCGGCAAGTACAAGCGCATGAAGCACCGCGGCATCGTGTGCGATAAGTGCGGAGTCGAAGTAATCCAGTCCAAGGTGCGACGCGAGCGCATGGGGCACATCGAGCTTTCGTCGCCCGTGGCCCATATCTGGTTCCTGAAAGGACTGCCGAGCCGTATCGGGACACTCCTGGACATGACGCTCCGTCAGCTCGAGAAGGTCCTTTATTTCGAGAACTACGTCGTCGTCGATGCAGGCGATACGCCGCTCAAAGTCAAAGAACTCCTTACGGAGGAAAAGTTCCGCAAGGCACAGCTTGACTACGGCCTCAGCGCGTTTAACGCGGGCATGGGCGCCGAGGCGATTCGGGAGATGCTGAAATCCATCAATCTCGAAACCGAGTCCGAGGAGATACGGGTCAAGATCGAGAGCGCAACGTCCATGGCCACCAAGAAGAAGCTGACGAAGCGGCTTAAGGTGATCGAGGCGTTCCGCAAGTCCGGCAACAAGCCGGAGTGGATGATCCTCGACGTGGTCCCCGTGATTCCGCCTGAACTGCGTCCGCTCGTGCCGCTCGAAGGCGGCCGCTTCGCCACCTCGGATTTAAACGATCTCTACCGCAGGGTCATCAATCGAAACAATCGGCTGAAGAGGCTGGAAGAGCTCAAGGCGCCCTCGGTCATCATCAGGAATGAAAAGCGCATGTTGCAGGAGGCCGTGGACGCGCTGTTCGACAACGGCCGGAGAGGCCGCGTGCTCCGCGGACCGAACAAGCGTCCGCTCAAGTCCCTTTCCGACATGCTGAAGGGCAAACAGGGCCGTTTCCGCCAGAACTTGCTCGGCAAGCGCGTTGACTACTCAGGCCGCTCCGTAATCGTGGTCGGTCCGGACCTGAAGCTGCACCAGTGCGGCCTGCCAAAAAAGATGGCGCTCGAACTGTTCAAGCCCTTTATCTTCAACAAACTCGAAGAAAAGGGTTATGCAACGACGATTAAGAGCGCGAAGAAAATGATCGAGCGCGAGCGACCCGAAGTCTGGGACGTGCTCGAGGAAGTGATCCAGGAGCATCCCGTGCTTCTGAACCGCGCCCCCACGCTTCACCGGCTCGGCATTCAGGCTTTTGACCCCGTGCTTGTCGAGGGCAAGGCCATTCGGCTCCACCCCTTGGTGTGTGCCGCCTTTAACGCGGACTTCGACGGCGACCAGATGGCCGTGCATATTCCGCTCTCGGTCGAAGCGCAGCTTGAGGCGCGCGTTCTGATGCTCTCGGTAAACAACATCCTTTCTCCGGCAAACGGCAGGCCGATCACGGTCCCGTCGCAGGACATCGTACTCGGTTGTTACTACCTCACGAAGGTGCGTTCCGCAGCTTTGGGCGAGGGAAAGATTTTTTCAAATCCGGAAGAGGTGCGGATCGCTTATGATCAGCGCGCGGCTGATATTCATGCGCGGGTCAGGGTCCGCATCAGGGGCAAAATAGAAGAAACCACCATCGGCAGGGTCCTTTTCAGCGAGATTCTTCCCGAGGGGATATCCTTCTCCTCCGTCAACAAGGAGATGACCAAGAAAGAACTGGCGAAATTGATCGATGAGTGCTACCGGAAACTGGGCCTCAGGCGCACGGTGGTTCTGATCGACGACCTGAAGGAGCTGGGCTTTAAATTTGCCACGCGGGCCGGCATCTCCATCTGCATATCGGACATGCACATCCCGAGCAAGAAACAGAAGTTCATCGATCAGGCGCAGAAAGAAGTGATGGAGATCCACCACCAGTACACGGAAGGACTCATCACGAACGGCGAACGCTACAACAAGGAAATCGACATCTGGGCGAACGTGACCGAAAAGATCGCGGATGAAATGATGGCTGAACTCGGCATGGAAGCTGTTGAGCTGGGAGAGGCGAGAAAATCCGAGCTGCAGGAAGCCCGGTCATTCAATAATATCTTCATGATGGCCGATTCGGGCGCCCGCGGAAGCACGCAGCAGATCAGACAGCTTGCCGGTATGCGCGGACTCATGGCCAAACCGTCGGGAGAAATCATCGAAACCCCCATCACCGCAAACTTCCGCGAGGGGCTTACCGTGCTGCAATACTTCATCTCGACTCACGGCGCGCGCAAGGGGCTCGCGGACACGGCCCTCAAGACCGCAAACTCCGGATACCTGACGCGCCGGCTCGTCGATGTCTCGCAGGACGTGATCATCACGCAGGACGATTGCGGCACTACCGACGGGATCATCGTCGGGTCCCTCGTCGAAGGCGGCGAGATCATCGAGCCGTTGTCGGAGCGTATTCTCGGCCGTGTCGCGGCGGAGGACATCTTGGATCCGATCACCAAAGAGGTGATCATCAGCACCCGCAGGGACATTAACGAAGACCTCGTCAAAAAGGTTGAGGAGGCAGGCATCGACCGCATCAAGATCCGCTCCGTGCTTACGTGCCAGTCTCTGCGCGGTGTGTGCAAAATGTGCTACGGCAGAGACCTCAGCCGGGGTAAACTCGTGGACATCGGCGAAGCGATCGGCATTGTCGCCGCTCAGTCCATCGGCGAGCCCGGCACGCAGCTTACCATGCGGACGTTCCACATTGGCGGTACGGCGAGCAAAATCGTTGAGCAGACCGTACTCGAAGCAAAGAACGCCGGGATCATGAAGTATCTCAACCTGAATACCGTCAAGAACAAAGAAGGCGACTACGTGGCCATGTCCCGGAGCGGCAGTATCGCCATCTATGACGAGACAGGCCGCGAGAAGGAGAAGTACGCGGTAATCTACGGAGCGCGGATCAAAGCGCAAGACGGCAGCAAAGTAGAGGTGGGCCAGAAGATTGTGGAGTGGGACCCCTATTCACTCCCGATCCTTACGGAAATCGGCGGCAAGATCGCTTTCGGTGATATTATCGAAGGCGTCACGATGCGGGAAGAAGTGGACGAAATCACCGGCCTGTCGCGCAAGGTGATTATCGATTACCCGAATCAGAACCTGCGGCCGAGAATCTCGATCAAAGACCAGCACGGAAAGACGGCCAAACTGCCGGGTTCCAATGTGGTCGCGCGATACCTGTTGCCCGCGGGGGCCCACATTCTGGTGGACAAGGGCGATGAGATCTTTCCGGGCGATATTCTCGTTAAAATCCCGCGAGAAACGACGAAAACCAAGGATATCACCGGCGGTCTCCCGCGCGTGGCCGAGCTGTTTGAAGCACGGAAACCCAAGGAGCAGGCCATTATCAGTGAAATCGACGGCACCGTTGAATTTGGCGGTTTCGTGAAGGGTATGCGCCGCATTCTCGTGAAGGACGGGATGGGCAATGAGAAGGAATATCTTATTCCTAAGGGAAAACACGTGAATGTTCACGAGGGCGACTGGGTTACAGCCGGAGAGCCGCTCATGGATGGTCCGGTCGATCCCCACGACATCTTGAGCGTGTTGGGTCCGCGAGAGCTCCAGAAGTACCTTGTGGACGAGGTACAGCAGGTCTACCGCCTCCAGGGCGTCTCGATTAACGACAAACACATCGAAGTCATCGTGCGTCAGATGCTGCGCAAGGTCAGGATCGAGGAAGCGGGAGACGCTCCGTTCCTCATCGGCGAACAGGTGGACCGCTTCACCTTTGCCCGAGAGAACGAAGGTGTGATCGCCAAGGGAGGCAAGCCCGCCACGGCGCGGCCCATCCTTCTCGGCATCACCAAGGCATCGCTGACGACGGACAGCTTTATTTCGGCTGCTTCGTTCCAGGAAACCACCCGGGTGCTCACCGAGGCATCGATTACGGGGGCGATGGACGATCTCATCGGCCTCAAAGAAAACGTGATCATGGGAAGGTTGATCCCGGCGGGGACAGGCATGATGGAGTACCGGAACACCTATGTTGCCGTCGAGGAGGAGGAGGCGCCGCAGCTCACCGAGTAGCGGGGGCTGGTCGCTTCTCTCTAAAAGCCGCGCCGGGCTGGATTTGATGCAAAGGGAACAAAAAAACCCTTGACAATTGCCTCCTGCATCTATATAATAGCCAGGTTTTGACTCGACATATATAAAAATTTGCTATATTAGTGTTTTTAAGGAGTAATTGCCCGTGCCTACAATCAGTCAATTAGTAAGAAAAGGCAGGTCGTTGGCCGTCAGCAAGACCAAGAGTCCTGCGCTCAGGAGCTGTCCGCAGAAGCGGGGTGTGTGTATCAGGGTCTATACCACCACACCGAAGAAACCCAATTCCGCTCTCCGCAAGGTGGCCAGGGTGAGGCTCACCAACGGAATGGAAGTAACCACGTATATCCCGGGTGTGGGGCACAATCTGCAGGAACACTCCATCGTGCTCATTCGCGGCGGGAGAGTCAAGGATCTTCCGGGCGTCCGCTACCACATCGTGAGAGGCACGCTGGACACGGTGGGGGTTGCGAATCGGAAGCAGGGCCGCTCCAAGTACGGGGCGAAGAGGCCGAAGTAAAACAATTTTTAAATCCGAAACTTTAAATCCCGATTCCGGGGTTTAGAAATTGGTATTTCGGGTTTTATCCGTAAGGATTGAGATATGCCGAGAAAAAGTGTAGTCGTAAAAAGAGAAGCGTTGCCGGATCCGAAGTACAACAGCAAAATGCTGGCAAAGTTCGTGAACGTTCTGATGCGAAAAGGCAAGAAGAGCACGGCGGAAGCTATCTGCTATAAGGCGCTCGACCGCATTCAGCAGAAGACGAACGGCGATCCGATTGCTATTTTCAAAAAGGCAGTGGAGAACGTGAAGCCAACCCTCGAGGTGAAGTCGCGCAGGGTCGGCGGGGCCTCGTATCAGGTTCCCATCGAAGTAAAGCAGCCGCGCAGGCTGTCTCTGGCCTACCGGTGGCTCCGGATGTATGCGTCGCTGCGTCCGGAGAAGTCCATGGTGGAAAAGCTAGCCGGTGAAATACTCGATGCATCGAACAATACCGGAGCGTCGGTCAAGAAAAGGGAAGACGTACACCGGATGGCAGAGGCCAATAAGGCCTTCGCGCATTATCGCTGGTAAGGTGTTCACGTAGGAGCGGAGGCAGTTTTGGCTAGGCAGTTTTCACTTGAAAATACACGCAACATCGGCATTATGGCTCATATCGACGCCGGCAAGACGACGACGACCGAGCGCATTCTGTATTATACCGGTGTTTCTTATAAGATCGGCGAAGTGCATGACGGCACCGCTGTCATGGACTGGATGGTGCAGGAGCAGGAGCGCGGTATCACGATTACCTCCGCGGCGACGACCTGCTTCTGGAAAGATAAGCGCATCAACATCATCGACACCCCGGGCCACGTGGACTTTACCATCGAGGTGGAGCGCTCGCTCCGCGTTCTCGACGGCGCGGTTGCGGCATTCGATTCGGTGAGCGGCGTGGAACCGCAGTCGGAGACCGTGTGGCGTCAAGCCGATAAGTACCAGGTCCCCCGTCTTGCCTTCATGAACAAGATGGACCGCATCGGCGCGGATTTCTACATGAGCGTCCAGAGCATGATCGATCGGCTCGGCGCAAATCCGGTGCCGATCCAGATTCCCGTCGGCGCCGAGGATAAGTTCCGCGGCTGCATAGATTTGGTCACGATGAAAGCGGTTCTTTTCGACGATGAGACCCTCGGCGCAAAGTTCACGGTTGATGATATTCCGGCGGACCTCTTGCCGAATGCAAAAGAGTACCGGAGCAAGATGATCGAGGCGATCTCCGACGTGGACGACGTTGTCATGGAGAAGTTCTTGAACGGCGAGGAGCCTACGGAGGCGGAGATCAAGGCCGCCATCCGCAAAGGCACGATCGCCATGAAGGTATTCCCGGTCATCTGCGGCTCTGCATTTAAAAACAAAGGTGTGCAGCTTCTGCTCGATGCCGTGGTGGATTATCTGCCGTCGCCGCTGGACATTCCCCCGGTGAAAGGGATCAATCCTAAAACCGGTGAAGAAGATGAGCGCAAGGCCTCAGACAGCGATCCGTTTGCCGGCATTGCATTCAAAATTATGACTGATCCCTTTGTAGGGCAGCTCACGTTTGTCAGAGTTTACTCCGGTACGCTGACGTCCGGATCGTATGTGTACAACTCTACCAAGGGAACCAGAGAGCGTGTCGGCAGGCTTCTCAAGATGCACGCGAACAAGCGTGAAGAGATCGAGCAGATCTATTCCGGTGACATCTGTGCAGTCGTGGGACTCAAGAGCACGCTCACAGGGCATACCGTTTGTGACGAAAACAAACCCATTATTCTGGAAGCTATGATCTTTCCGGAGCCGGTTATCTCCGTGGCTATCGAGCCCAAGACAAAGGCTGACCAGGAGAGGCTGGGGTTCTCGCTCCAGAAGCTCATGCAGGAAGACCCGTCGTTCCGCGTGATGACTGATCAGGAAACCGGCCAGGTAATTATCTCCGGTATGGGAGAGCTCCACCTGGAGATTATCGTCGACCGTCTGTTGCGCGAATTCAAGGTTGATGCGAACGTGGGTAAGCCGCAGGTTGCGTATCGTGAAACCGTCAAGAAAAAAGTCACCGCGGAAGGAAAGTACATTCGCCAGACCGGAGGTCGCGGTCAGTATGGACATGCGGTACTTGAACTTGAACCGCAAGAACCGGGCAAGGGATTCGAATTTGTGAATAAAACGGTCGGCGGATCAGTTCCCAAGGAATACGTTGCTCCGATACAGAAGGGCATTGTCGAGGCGATGGAGAACGGCGTTTTGGCCGGCTATCCCATGGTTGATATAAAGATCACTCTTATCGACGGGTCCTATCATGACGTGGACTCGTCGGAAATGGCCTTTAAGATCGCCGGTTCCATGGCTTTCAAAGAAGGCGCGAATAAGGCAAATCCCGTGCTGCTGGAACCGGTCATGGCCGTTGAGGTTGTCTGCGCGGAAGAGTATATGGGTGACATCATAGGCGATCTCAATTCCCGTCGTGGTCGCGTACAGGGCATGAACATGAGAGGGTCCGGGCGAGTCATCACTGCGCAGGTACCGCTCTCTGAAATGTTCGGCTACGCAACGGACATCAGGTCCAAGACCCAGGGGCGGGCCACGTATACCATGCAGTTTGAGCATTACGAGGAAGTTCCCAAAAATATAGCCGAACAGATCGTCGCCAAGGTAAAAGGCGAGACTGTCAGCAAAAAGTAGAACAATCACAAAAGCAGTTAACGATTTTTGATTTTTCCATCCAAACGGGAGGAAGACATGGCAAAAGTAAAATTTGAGAGGACAAAACCTCACGTAAACGTCGGCACCATCGGCCACGTTGACCACGGCAAGACGACCTTGACGGCGGCCATCACGAAGGTGCTGTCTTTGAAGAACTTGGCGACCTTTGTGTCGTACGACAATATCGACAAGGCCCCGGAAGAGCGCGAGCGCGGCATCACGATCGCCACGGCGCACGTGGAATACCAGACGGAGAACCGGCATTACGCCCACGTTGACTGCCCGGGCCATGCCGACTACGTCAAGAACATGATCACCGGCGCGGCCCAGATGGACGGCGCCATCCTGGTGGTCTCCGCGGCAGACGGCCCCATGCCCCAGACCCGTGAGCACATCCTGCTCGCCCGTCAGGTCGGCGTGCCGTACATCGTCGTCTACATGAACAAAGTAGACATGGTAGACGACCCCGAACTCATCGAACTCGTGGAGCTTGAGATCCGGGAGCTTCTGTCCAAGTACCAGTTCCCCGGCGACAAGACCCCGATCGTCAAAGGAAGCGCCTTAAAGGCCCTCCAGAGCGAAAGCAAAGACATCAACGCGGCAGAGTACAAAAGCATCCTTGAACTCATGGCCGCTGTGGACAGCTATATTCCCCAGCCTAAGCGCGACATCGAAAAACCGTACCTCATGCCGCTCGAAGACGTGTTCTCCATCGCCGGCCGCGGGACCGTGGTGACGGGCAGGATTGAGCGTGGGATCGTGAAGGTTGGCGACGAAATAGAAATCGTAGGCATCAAGCCCACGCAAAAGACCATAGTCACGGGCGTTGAAATGTTCCGGAAGCTTTTGGATTCGGGCGAAGCCGGAGACAACGTCGGCGTGCTGCTCCGCGGCATCAAGAAAGAAGAA
>JBGPUS010000030.1:0-16302 GCA_041491325.1 Nitrospirota bacterium
CTCGCCGTGGGCACGGACTGCGTGCTGCCGGACCCTGACTACAAAAAAGCATACGACGCGGAACTTTCGCACTTCGAGCAGGCTGGGATACCTTATGAGACGGTGATCAAGATCGCTTGCGAAGGCGGAAGGAAACTACTCGGAATAAAATAAGAGGTAGGAGGCTTTTCTGCGAATCGGGAAACGCCTGGGGACGTAGTCGCCACGCAACGGGTGTAACATCGACCCCTACGCCCCCCAGGACTAAATAGTAGCTGCTAAAACATCACAAAGGATGAAAGTTATTTTCTTATGCCAGTAACCATGAAGAACCGCGCGTCCAAAAAGAAGGCAAAGAAAGAACCGACACGAAAGGTGCTCAAAAAAATAAGAGTGAACAAAAAGAAACGTTATGAGAAGAAAATTATTCGGGATTTTTTGCTCTTTAAAGAATTTAAGGTTGTGAACTGGATGGAATTGAATGAAAATCCAGATGCGAAAGTATTGGTTAATAATGCAGGGCGGCAAATAAAAATTGCAATAGAGCATACGGATTATTATGTAGATGCACTTCACGGAACGCCATCGACTGGAAAGCAGATCTATGCATTTTGGCACGAAGTGCAAGCTAGTATGAATAGGCGTGTAAGCAAACGCTTTAGTCTCCGCCATATAACCGGGGTTGTTACGCTCGATGCAAGTCGCCTGCTTTCACTGATAGAATCGATTCCAAGAAGTGGAAAAAAGGAGCGTGCTAAAAAGCTGGCACGCTCTATGGCGGCAGAATTAATTAAGCTGTCTCTGAAATACGATGATACCGGTCCAAATAGCATGCAGGATATAAGAACGTTCTCAAAGGAGGAGCTTCCCGTTTCAAATCAGTATGTAAAAAAAGTCACACTTATGGGCACTGGTAGTGCTCTCGTCTCTTGGGTATGTGTCGATAGTAGTGTTTCGAGCATTGGTGTCTTCGCGGAAGAAATAGCCTCGATTATCAGGAACAAGGCAAAAGACTTTCCCAGATATCACTGGGGTGACGTTGATGAGCGGTGGCTTCTTATAAGCGCTTCAGGGGCAACTGTATTTAATTCCGCTGGACCCCATCCAGAGCTTGTTGATTGGAACTCGTTTGAACTCAAGGATGCCTGTCGCACTGCCAACATTGAACATGTTATTTTCTGGGACAGGATATATAATTGGTACAAGGAAATTTGCCCTAGTGCAGCGCTTGTCAAGCGTGAGTGGAGAGCGAGGACAAATTAAAACGTCACAGGTTTCGTGAGTGTTTATAGGGAGGGGCATATGACTCCGACAAGTGAAAACACTAGAGGATTGGTAATCACGTTATTATTCAAGCTTGGTATTCTGTGTTTAATGTATGTATTTTTGTCCGAAAAAGCGATAATTGTAATTGCTATGGGACTGTGGATTATACAGAAAGCAATTTTCAGGTGGGAGCTGAATGAAGAGATGAGCGCTGAAGAAAGAAGAGATTATGAAACATGGAAGAAGGAATTTAGAAATTAACTTCACCTATCCACTTTGGGAAGGCAAGAATCTCTTGGGGACGTAGTTGCACCGTTGTGTAGTGGACTTCGGCGCGTTGAGCACTAAGCGTCGTAGAATTTCAATTAGCGGCAAATCAAATAATGATCGGAGGTTTTATGCGAATCGGAGTTCTCTCCGGCGGGGGCGATGCGCCAGGCCTTAATGCCGTCATCCGCGCAGTCACCAAGACAGCGATCTTCAAGTACGGCTGGGAGGTGGTCGGCATCATCGACGGGTTCGAGGGGCTGCTGACACCGACGAAGACGCGCCAGCTTACGTCCTGGAACACCCGGGGAATCCTGTTTGTCGGTGGGACCATTCTCGGCACCACGAACCGGGGGAACCCCTTTGCGTACAAGACGGTCGTGGGCGGCAGAGAAATCACGGAGGACAGGTCTTCCATGGTGCTCGACAACATCAGGGAACTGGGACTCGACGCGCTCATAGTCATTGGCGGGGACGGTTCGCTCAAAATCGGGCAAGGTATCAACAAACTCGGCATTCCTGTTATCGGCGTTCCCAAGACTATTGACAACGACCTCATGGCAACGCACGTGACCTTCGGCTTTCAGACCGCGGTGGACACGGCCACGGAGGCGTTGGACAAGCTGCACACCACCGCGGAGAGCCACCAGCGGGTGATCGTGCTTGAAGTGATGGGCAGGTATGCCGGCTGGATCGCCCTTGAAGCGGGGATGTCGGGCAGCGCCGACGTGATCCTGATCCCGGAGATTCCGTTCACGCTGGACAAGGTCGTGGAACGGCTTCTGGAGCGGAAAAAGGCCGGCAGCAAGTCCAGTATTGTGATCGTCGCTGAAGGCGCAAAGGCCATCGGCGGAGAGATGGCGGTGCGCGAAAAAGCGTGTGACGGGTATGTGCTGAGGCTCGGCGGCATGGGGGAGATTGTCGCGGACGAGATCGCAAAGCGCACGAGCTTCGAGACGCGGGTCACGGTGCTCGGTCACTTGCAGCGCGGCGGCAGCCCCTGTCCCTTTGACCGGCTTCTGGCCACGCGGTATGGAGCCGCCGCCGTGGAACTTATCGCGCAGAAGAAATACGGCGAGATGGTCTCGTACCAGCCGCCCAACATTACGTCGGTCCCGCTTGAGAAGGCGATCAGTAATCTCAAGCTTGTTGATCCCGAAAGCGAGCTGGTAAAGCTCGCGGAAGGCATGGGGGTAAGTTTCGGCAGATGATCCCTTTTATCCTTATGGTCCTTGTGATCTACGGCGGCGTGCATGGCTATGCTTTCCTGCGCGCGCGGACTGTTTTTGCGTTCGGACCCGCGGCCGGTCTTGCGCTCGGCATATTCATGCTGTTTATGGTTTTTTCTGTTTTTCTGATCCGGCTGCTTGAGCAGCGTGATTACGAGCTCGCGGCAAGAGCGTTGTCGTATGTTGCCTACTTCTGGATGGCGGCGTTATTTCTGTTCTTCTGCGGTTCGCTGGCGCTCGACCTCGTCGGCTTCGCGACCCGGGCAGCGGGGTGGGTGACCGGGTCCGATATTTCCGTGTTCCTCCTTTCCGGCAGGATGTCTTTTTTTATCGCCCTCGCCCTGTCTCTCGCGGTCTGCGTGTACGGGTATTTCGAGGCCAAGGACATCCGTACGGAGCGGGTCAGGATCGAGACAACGAAACTGCCCATTGGAACGGACCGGCTTACTATCGTGCAGATAACCGACGTGCATCTCGGCCTGATCATCCGGCACGACCGTCTTGAAAAAATGCTCGACGCGGTCAGGGCGGCCAAGCCAGACATCTTTATTTCCAGCGGCGACCTCGTGGACGCGCAGATCAATCATCTCACGGGGCTTGCCGAACTTCTTCGGGGAATAAAAACGAAATATGGGAGCTACGCGATTACGGGAAACCATGAGTATTATGCGGGGTTGGTGAAAGCGCTTGCGTTTACGAGGGAAGCAGGGTTTACGGTCCTGCAAAACGAGGCCAGGGCCGTCGGCCCAATCACGATCGCGGGGGTCGATGACCGGACTGCCGTGCAGTTGAAACTGGAAGAGCCGATTTCCGAGAAAGAACTTCTGGCGAAACTTCCCCGGGACCGGTTCGTTCTTTTTCTCAAACATCAGCCGAGAATAGATCGCTCGACCATCGGCTTGTTCGACTTGCAGATATCCGGCCACACGCACAAGGGGCAAATATTCCCGTTCACCTTGTTGACGCTGCTCATGTTCCCCTTGAATGCCGGCACTTACGAACTCGGCAGCGGCTCACTCCTTCATGTAAGCCGCGGCACCGGCACCTGGGGGCCGCCCATACGATTCCTGGCCCCTCCGGAAGTAACGGTTTATGAACTGGTAAGGAAGCAAAGCCCGCCAAAAGGTCTTTCGCGAAAGGAAATACTGGAAGCAATCCGCGAATCCCGAGAACGACCTCATAAACCAGTCCAGCGCGTACGCTGATTTCGTCGTTACTATCAGCCCCTATCCGATAGCCCGCCGATGATCACGAACCGTTCCTGGATAATTCTCCGGAAGCGCGGGGCGTAAATCAGCTCATAGACCTGCTCTTTGTCCGGGAAGAGGTTCAACGCCGCCTGCTTTGTGCTCTTCATGAGCTCGAAAGCTTCCCGCAGCGTCAGGTCGGCCTGCTGCATGAGGACCGCAAGATTCAGATCCACGACGAACTTCAGCATCCTTATCCTTTTCTCTTCGTCCCGCAATGCCTCGTTCATGCTTTGTCTCCCGTGAGAAGGCGGTACAAACCAATAGTATGATACTGCGGCGCCGGGCGTTTTTCAAGGGAACAAGCTTTCTTTTGGAACCATCACGCCTTCGGCGTGACTTCGCAGCACACACGGATGAATACAGGTGAGAGCAAAATAAAAACCCTAACCTGGACAAAGCCGCGCGCCAAGAACGCTCTTCTCAATGACATATCGAGAGTTTTTAAGCAACCTGCTAAGCCATTTTCGGTAGTGAGGGGTGGGCGCGCGATGGAAATTGACTTATATCCCATGACAGCGTCGAAGGGTTTCAGAATTTCGCCGGGAATGGGGAGCGTATGCCTCCTATCTTTGCATTTATATTTCAAATCATCTAAACCAGATTAGCGGATTATTTAATTTAATAATTTTGCATAACGATTTTTCTGGAATAGTCAAATTCAAATTAATGTAACTCATGTAACTCATTGACTTTCCGTGGATTCGATGATACAGTCCCGTTCATATAAACACTTGTTGGATTTTTTCCTACCACACGCTCCAGACCTACAAAGAGGCTGAGCGGGCCACAAAAATGAGAGGTGTAATATGAAAATATTTATCGTCGTCTTTGCTTTTGCAATGTTGCCTCATACATCCTTCGCTGGCGAATGGGTCTTATGGCAATCTGGACCTAACCCGCCTAGCCCTATTACAGAACATAAAACATTGAAAGTATGTCAGGTTGCCTCTTCTCAAGGAGCGGACGCTACATTTGCATGGGCAAAAAATAATGAGTCAGTTAAAACCGAAACCGTACAGAGGTCTACAAATCCCGATGGCACTATTTATACATATAAAAAAGGATTGCACGTAGAGGCTGAATTTCGGTGCTATCCATATGGAGTAGTACCCACGCAAGGACAGGTTCAATCCAGTGCATCACAATGAAAAAATTGAAGCAACTCGACATCCAAAGTCAAATGAAAAGGAGCCATATAAATGCCTCATGAGTCATCTGAATCTTGGAAATTTACAAAGGGAATGATTCTTTCATATCTCGCATTAACATCTACTTTGATAAATTCTGGTGTTATTACGGCTGATGCTGTGCTTCATGAACTCGACCGATTAATAAGTCACTTCACAACTAACTATCCTGATAGTATCGAAATAATTGAGACAATAAAATTGACCAGAGATGGCATTTCAAATACTCTTACTTCAAATAATTCTGAAGATGATACCTTATGGTTTTCTGACTTTATTGGTAATGCCTGACGTATCTGGTTTTTTCGGTTCTGGTCGTTCTACTATAATCTTTATAGACTTCACACAATTACTTTTCACACATAACACCTTGCGGCATAAAGCCGAAAATAATTCCAACCAACGGATCGAGTCCCGCGCTTACTGCGCGGGGCTCATCCTTGGCGTTGTAAAAGATGAAATTGACTTATAGACTAATCCCGGATAGAATGCCATCATGATTGTTCCACATCCCATACCGTACCAAGGAAGTAAGCGGAACTTGGCAGATGCCATTTTACGATATTTCCCTGAAAAAGTGGAAACACTGCACGAGCCGTTTGCGGGATCGGCGGCAATTTCACTGGCCGCTGCGGCGCACAAACGAGCAAAGCGATTTCACATCAACGACTTGAACAAGCCGCTTGTTGATCTATGGCGTGCTATTGTTAATACGCCGGACAAGTTGTCCAAGGAATACGAGGGGATTTGGCATGAACAGCTAGACGACCCGAAGACATTTTATCGTGAAATAAGAGACAAGTTCAATCTGACGGGAAGACCGGACTATTTTTTGTATCTTCTCGCACGGTGTGTGAAGGCCTCCGTGCGTTACAACGCCAACGGCGAGTTCAATCAAAGTCCCGACAACCGGAGGCGCGGCGCAACGCCGGCCACCATGCGGGGCCAACTGCTTGGCGCGTCATACTTACTGAAGGGTAAAATCTCGTTTTCTTCTAAAAACTATCGGGATGTTGTGCTCCAAGCGACCAAGGATGACCTGGTTTACATGGACCCCCCCTACCAGGGTGTTTGCGGTAACCGAGACACTCGCTACCTCGCAAGTGTTCAATTTTGCGAATTCGTTGAAGTTCTTGAACAATTGAACGATAAACATGTTCGCTATATCGTAAGCTACGATGGCCGCACAGGCCAGAAAATCCATGGTGTTCGCCTTCCCGATCACTTGCATCTGACCCATATGGAACTGAAAGCAGGGCGTTCAACGCAAGCTACCCTCCTTGGAAGAGCAGACGCAACATTTGAAGCGCTTTATCTGTCACCAGCGCTTGCCGATGTACTCAGTAAAAGGAAAATGCCGCATCATTTCGTGAACAGTGAACAGATGAGCCTTTTGGAGACACGGGCATGACAAAGCCGCGGCTTCCCAAGGAATTCACGAAACTCTGCAAGAAGGTGACGGCCAAGCGTCCCAAAACGGTGATTGACCACATTCTCAAACATGGGTTTATTACCACCCAAGAGTTGAAAGATAAATACGGGTACAATCATCCACCACGGGCAGTGCGAGACGTCAAAGAAAACGGCATTCCTATCGAGATGTTTCGTGTCGAGGGCGCTGATGGCCGAAAGATCGCGGCATATCGCTTTGGCGATCCAAAGAAAGCGCGCTTTGGAAAATTCGCAGGCCGTACCGTTTTAACCAAGGAACTGAAAGAATCCTTGATTAAAAAGTTCGGTTCACGGTGCGCCATTTACCTCGAACAATTTGTAGAGCGAGATTTGCAGATTGACCACCGCATACCTTTTGAGGTTGTGGGCGATGCGGCGAATGTTAAACTGAATACAGACGATTTCATGTTGCTTTGTAGTTCCGCTAACCGCGCTAAATCGTGGTCTTGTGAGCATTGTGCAAATTGGCTCGAGCAAAAAGACGCGAGCATTTGTCAGTCCTGCTATTGGGCATACCCCGAAGATTATACCCACATTGCTATGCGCCAAGCCCGCCGATTAGATCTTATGTGGTCCGGCGCTGAAGTAGAGATCTATGACCGGCTCAAGAAAATGACCGAAAAGCTTCAGCAAGATATGCCTGCCTACGTAAAGAAAATCATCGAAAAAAACCTATCGTCACGATGATTCCAACAAGCGGCTCGACACCGTCCAGGCGATGAATCCGCCCGGCGGGTCAGCCGCGCGATGGCCCGCGCTTCGCGCGGCCCATCGCCCCGGTGAGCGGCCGACCTGCTGTCGCGCGCGAAAGCAGCGCGAGCCATCAAACCGGTCGAGACGGACTTGCCCCCTGCGGGGGCAGCCGCTCACCGGGGCGTTAATTTGGAGTCAGACTCTTTCACTTATGAGACAACAGGAAAAACATTCACCATGGAAGACTAGAGAAGACGGCGACGGATATTTTTCGTTATTTGGATTACATATGTCCCTGGGGCATTTATCCTTGGTTACCCACTTTCGAGAATATTCGGCTCAGAAATTCCTATTTACACAATAGCCGGAGCCTGGATGCAGGCATTTGTCTTATCATCCTTCCCCTGTCCGCGGTGTCATCGTTCTTTTTTCTATACCTGGTGGTTCCATAACCCATTTGCTCGTCGTTGCGTTCATTGCGGACTTCCCAAGTGGAATGACCAATATACCGAAAATTGACACCGGCTTCCATCCTCCCGCAATTATTTATCCTTTCCCAGGTTACTCCTTGACAAGAATAGTGATACCGTATATAGTATCACCATTATGCTTGACAAAAAACTGAGGGTCATCCTTGATACTAATGTGCTATACGCAGGACTTTATTCATCTAAGGGCGCTTCTTTCAGGGTTCTGCGAGCCATAGATGAAGGTAAGCTGCGAATTATATTATCCACAGCGCTGCTTTTTGAGTATGAAGATGTTTTAAAGAGAAATCAAGAGATCTTGAATCTGTCGAGTCAGAGCATTGAGAAAATATTAGACAATCTGTGCTTGTTGAGTGACCACCAAAGGATATATTATTTATGGCGACCACGTCTCAAAGACCCCAAAGATGACCTTGTATTGGAATTGGCAGTTGCCTCGGGAGCAAGATATGTGGTAACTTTCAATACCGCAGATTTCAAGGGTGCGGATAAATTCGGAGTTAGGCCAATAACGCCAAAAGAACTATTGGAGGAGAAATTATGAGTACCTTAAGTCTACGTTTGCCGGGATCTATTCATCGGCATATCAGAGAAATTGCAAAGAAAGAAGGGGTTTCCATAAACCAGCTAATTTCATCCGCAGTTGCTGAAAAAATATCTGCATTGATGACAGAAGATTATTTAGAGGGGCGCGCAAAGAAAGCAAAACGTGAAGACTTCAAAAAGATATTGGCAAAGGTTCCAAACCGGAAGCCTCTTTCAGGTGATGAGCTGTAGAATTCTAACATGCTTGTCGTGTCAGGCGCAAAAGACGCGCCGTACACCCGCGTGTTCTCCCCTCGCTTCGCAAACGAGGGGAGAATCGCGGCGGTAACTCGCCCGACTGCCTAACCCCTCGCTACGCTCGGGGAGAACCAGGCAGTCAACATCGACACCCCGCTGCGCGGGGGCGTATGTCTTTGAAAATGGAGCTTATTTGGAGATTAGGCTCCAACAAGGCTTACGACCTGCCCGAAAAGCCGGCATCTGGAAAAATATGCAATATAAAACTGCTGGCAGATCGAGAAGGGGCTGGGCTATAAATCCGCCCCGCCCCCTCCTCTAATTGTGAAGCAGGTTTTTTACCTTGACTCTAATCCTACCGGAAACTATAATCAAAGCACGATGAAACCCTCGATGAAATTCGATATACAGAAGACCGTGCAATATTGGACAGAAGGCGCTGTGTACGATCTGGACGTGGCAGAGGCTATGTTTGAAAAAGGGAAATATCCCTATGCCCTTTTCATGGGACATTTAGCGCTGGAAAAACTACTCAAAGCCCTTGTAGTCAAAGCAACCAGTAATCATTCTCCCTATACGCATTCTCTTCCGTTGCTCGCTGAAAAAACTGGCCTGAGAATGCCGCAGAAGACGGTTAAGGCACTGGCGAGGTTCATGGAATTTCATTTTGAGGCACGGTATCCGAACGATCAGAAAAAGTTCTATCGCAAATGTACCAAGGCGTTTACCACACGAAATCTCCAAAAGATGAATGAGGTGTTCTTATGGTTGAAAAAGCAATACGGCAAACAATAAACGCATTTATCAAGGAATTGAAAAGGAAAAAAATAAAAGTAGCCAAGGTTGTCCTTTTCGGCTCGCGCGCCTCAGGGCGGGCTCATGAATACAGCGATATCGATGTGGCGGTAGTATCGCCCGATTTTGGAAAAGACCGCTACCGTGAGGGAGCAAATCTTTTTGAAATCGCCTGCGCCATTGATCCCCGAATCGAACCTGTCCCGATTTCGTTGTCATCCTATGAAAACGATACCTGGATTCCGATCATTTACGAGATCAGAAAAAACGGTATTGAACTACAAGCAGCATAGTCAAGCTAATCTCGCCCGAATAATTCCAGCCAGCGGCTCAACGCCAACACGGGCTTCGCCCGTGGGTCAGCCGCGTGTTAACTTCCCGTTTTAAGAGGTGGTAGATGGCCGATCAAGCTCACATCAAGAAAATATCATCAAAAAATGCCATACCATTCAAATTTACAATGCTAGGCGTTGCCATCATGGCGTTTATTCTATCTTTTATGATTATGGGTACGGCCTTTGCTCAGATGTTTGCAATCTCCTACGTTGTTTTGACAGCATTATTTTTAATTGGTTATGCTGTATCTCTCCCATCAAACTGGTTTGAATTTGATGACGTCAATAAGACAATCCGAAAAGCTTTTCGTAATAAAATTCCCTACAATAAAATTCAAGCAATTGTTATAGCCGAAACTCCGAAACGCTTTACCGTTAATGTGAAAACAAACTGGATGCCGCCGTATCCTATAGCAAGCGGTTTAAGTAAAGAGGATGCTGAACTTGCGGAAAAAGCATTCAAACAGCGCTTCCCGCTCGATATTATCCGGCGGAAATCATACTCAAAAAAGCGGTTCACTATCGTTATTGCTATTGCGAGTCTAATAATCCTCACTGTGTTTGCAAGTCTTCTATTTAGAATGTACCAGGTTGCACCTCCAGAATACGTAACGGCAGAGAAAAAAGAGTGGTTCGTTGCCAATTACCCTCAAGAGGGGACTCATTATCAAATTAACGGAATCGGTTTTCTATTGCCCAATCGTTTTGTTCAGGTGAAACAGGAGAAAGGCTGGATCTATTTCGAAGACAAAACAAACAAAACGAAAATAAATGTAGGTCCAGACAGTTTTCAGCGCGGCTCATTATTTAACTATCTGACAGGCCTACACAATGACTATGATTTACTTCGCCTGGCGTATACAGCACGCTACGGTGTTTTTCCAGTCTTTGCAAACGATCTTGCATTCAAAGACCTCTTCAAAATTAAGGTTTATGAAATCGGTCGCGGCTTATTACGGGGCATCGTATTGCAGGGCACAAAAGGTAGTAAATCGGTCGCGCAAATTGTCATAGCGGACAATGAGTGGGGTATACATTTCTTTTTGAGCCAACCCGGAGAGATGGGGCAAATCTCAGAAGAGTTTCTGCAATCGATTGTTGCAAGTATTCAATCGGAGTCTAAAGTGAAATAGATGTTAGCATGTCGTTCGAGTCCCGCGCTCTACGGCGCGGGGCTCAACTCGTCGTTAGAAGGACCCTTTGGGCAAAAGATAAAAAAATGCATTGGCAAAGGAAAAAATATGCCAATACCTATTGAGGTAACCCAATGTTGATGAACCCGTAAGAAGTCTGGTCTCACACAATGGCCAATAAGCGGGCCACACTGAGCCACGAAGTCACAAAGGATAAAAGCTTTTATTTTCAATAGGCTTTTCTTTGTGTCCTCTGTGCCTCCGTGTGAAAATTGACTTTTTACGAGATCATCAATGTTAAAGCCATGGGTCCTTTTCGTATAACACACGGATTTGTTTTACCGCGCTGCATCATAGGAAAAAAGAAAAGCCCTCGCCGAAGCGAGGGCTTTTGTGTTTCAAGAGGATGCGGAATTAATATGCCTGCTCGTCCCGCGCGACCGTTTCGGCTGTTACCGTGGAGCGGAACAAACGGTAGACCCATATCTTGTAGGAGATGACGATGGGCACGAACACCAGGGCGACGACGGTCATGATCTTCAGCGTGTAGGCGCTGGAGGAAGAGTTGAAGAGCGTCAGGCTGTAGGCCGGGTCCATGCTGGACGGAATCAGGTTGGGAAACAGCCCGGCCACCCCCGTGGCCACGACCATCAGGATCGTGACGCACGAAGAAGCAAAGGCCGCCAGCGTTTTGCCTTTGGCAAGAAAGATCCTGATGCCGAGCAGCGCCGCCACGGCGAGAAGCGGCACAACAAGCATCGGAAGATTGCTCAGATAATTATCATAGAGCTTTGTGGCAAAAGCAGTGGCTATGAGGAACGTCACGGCGACGAACAGTTCACCTACCCAGAGCTTTCGGGCCGTTGCCGAGGCCTGTTCGCACAAAGCGCCTTCGGTTTTAACGCACACATAAAGACTGCCGTGGGTCAGAAACAGGGTGACGAAGAGCGCGCCGGTCAGCAGCCCGTAAGGATTCAGCAGCGAGAGGAGCGAGCCGTGATAGCCGGCTGCGTCCATGGGCAGGCCGCTGAAGATGTTCCCGAAGGCCACCCCGAGCAGCAGGGCAGGCAGCGCGCTCCCGATAAAAATTCCCGCGTCCCAGGCTTTTTTCCAGCTCGCGTTGTCAACTTTCCCGCGGAACTCCAGGGAAACGCCCCGGATAATGAGAGAAAAGAGCAACAGCAGCAGGGCTGAATAAAGGTAGCTGAACATCAACGCATAGGTGGTGGGAAACGCGGCAAAGGTGGCGCCGCCCGCGGTCAAAAGCCAGACTTCATTGCCGTCCCACACCGGGCCGACCGTGTTGATCAGGATCTTCCGGTCCTGATCGGTGCGAGCCAGGAAATAGTGCAGCATGCCGGTCCCGAGCACAAAGCCGTCGAGCATGAAATAGACCGCCCACAGGACCCCCCAGAGAACAAACCAGATTATCTGAAATTCCATGTTATGCCTCCTGTTTTGCCGGTTTCAGAAGCGCCGACAGGTCGTCATCGGGACCTTTTTTAGCAAATTTTGTTAAGAGATAAATATCGATCACGCCCAAGCCTCCATACAGGAGGGTAAAACCCGCAAGCGATGCATACACTTGTATCGTGCTGATGGACCGCGATACCGCTTGCGAGGTTCTGAGCACGCCGTAGACGATCCAGGGTTGTCTGCCCACTTCGGCGACGATCCAGCCGAGCTGTCCGGCAAGGTAGGGCAACGGAATCGAGAAGAGCATGATCGTGAGGAACCAGGGATGCGCTTCGAGCGTTCCCCGCTGGGCAAAGATGACCGCTATGAGCGCCAGGAGCATCATGACAAAGCCGAGTCCGACCATCAGCCTGAAACTCCAAAACGTCGGAAGCACGGGCGGTCTGTCCTCCTTGGCAAAGGCTTTCAGGCCCTTGACCTCGGCATCGGCGGTATGGAAGGCGAGGTAGCTGAGCAAGCTTGGAACGCAGGGGCCTTCCAGGATATTGCACTCCTTCTCGACGCTCGGGATGATAAAGAGATTAAAGCCGACGTTCTTTTGCGTGTCCCAGAGGGATTCCATTGCCGCGAACTTGGCGGGCTGGGTTTTGGCCACGTTCGCGGTATGAAAGTCGCCGAGCACCGCAACGAGGACGGATGCCGCGAGGCCGAAGACTGCCGCTATTTTGAACGAACGCTGGAAAAACTCGGGCCGATTTTTCTTCAGAAGGTGGTAGGCTGATATTCCCATGACGAAAAAGGCGGCAACGACATAGCCGGATGCAAGAGTATGGCCGAACTTGAGCAGACCGTAGGGGTTCGTGAGCATGGCCCCGAAATCCACCATTTCCGCGCGGCCGTTCCGCAGCACGTAGCCGACCGGGTGTTGCATCCAGCCGTTTGCCAAAAGGATCCAGAGCGCCGAAAGGTTTGTCGCCAGCGAGACCATCCAGATTGCCATGGCGTGGGTCTTTTTCGACACCTTGTTCCATCCGAAGATCCAGACTCCGATGAAGACGGACTCGAGGAAGAACGCCATGGTCGCTTCGATTGCAAGGGGCGCGCCGAAAATATCGCCCACGTACTTGGAATACTCGGCCCAGTTCATGCCGAACTGGAACTCCAGCGTGATGCCCGTCACGACGCCGAGCGCGAAATTGATAAGAAAAAGTTTTCCCCAGAACTTCGTCATTTTAAGGTACAGCTCGTCGCCGGTCATCACATAGCGCGTTTCCATGAACGCGGTCAGGATAGACAGCCCGAGCGTCAGCGGCACGAAGATCCAGTGGAACATGCTGGTCAATGCGAATTGTAATCTGCTTAAGTCAACGGTATCCATATCGGTAAAGACTCCTCTCGTTTATATTGGACTACGATAGTCCTCTATGTGCTGAAAAAAACAGGCGCGTCAGAGCAAGTCCGCTATGGTCTGTTTCGCCAGGCGCTTTTCCACCTCCTTTCGAATGTCGACCCAGACGGGATGCACGGAACAGGTGGCGCTCAACCTGCAATGTTTTTTATCGATCGCGCAGACATTGATAGCGGCTGGGCCCTGTATGGCCTCCATGATGTCGAGCAGGCTGATGGCCGAGGGCTTTTTCGTCAGCCGGAAGCCTCCCTGGGCCCCCCGCGTGGAGATCAGAAGGCGGCCCCGGACAAGTCTCTGGAGGATCTTCGCGAGAAAGCTCCTCGGGATATGCATGGCATGGGCGATTTCCGTCGCGCTTGCCATGAGCTCGCGCTCCCGGGCGAGGTAGAGGACCGTGCGCACGGCGTAGTCTGTTTCCCTGGTTATCAGCATGTGAGGGGTTATTAACGGTCTCATAATAGTGTGTATCCATATGTCATAAAATCCCTCCTGCCCTCCCTTTTCCAAAGGGAGGAACACCCCTTTTGGATAAAGAGGGGCGGGGGAGATTTATGATTATGTCGTTTCTACTTTGAGACGATTAATAAATTTTTCCTCTCTTCTTTATATAGGACATTGTAGACCCAAATTGAACAAATATATCCCCGAGTTTATCACAAAAATTGATCTTGTCAAGCGCATTTTTTAATTGTTCAGGAGGGATATCTCACGAGGTTGAATGCGGCGTCACGGCGAGGCGGCTACCGTTTCCAGGAAAACTTCACTCAGTCTCCGGATTTGCGTTCAAAGGTCCCGCTCTTGCCGCCTGATTTTTTCATCAAGCGGATGTCGGTCACGGTCATGGCCCGGTCCACGGCTTTGCACATGTCGTAGATCGTGAGACACGCAACGGAAACCGCGGTCAAGGCTTCCATTTCCACACCGGTGCGGCCGGTGGTTTTGACGACGGCGCGGACCGTTACGGACGCATGGACCTTGTCCGGCTCGAAAGCGACATCAACTGACGAGAGGTTGAGGGGATGACAAAGGGGAATGACTTCGGAGGTTTTTTTTGACGCCATTATTCCCGCGATCCGGGCGACGCCGAACACGTCGCCTTTGGCGACCTTTTGGTCGAGGATGAGGGAAAGCGTTTCGGGCAGCATCAAGACGCGGCCTTCGGCCACTGCTTCGCGAACGGTCTCATCTTTTGCGGAAACATCGACCATGCGGGCTGCGCCGTTTTTATCAAAATGAGTGAGTTCAGACATGAGTATTTAAAAAACTCCAATCTCCAAATAACAAATTACAAATAAGCATAAAAGTTCAAACACCAAGGCCCCAAACTGATTTTGGCCGTTGGAATTTATTTAGAATCTGACATTTGCTCTTTGGAGTTTGCATTACCCTCAACCTCCTATTTTCGACATGGTTCGCTCGAAACATCCGTTCTCGGTTTCGTTGAGATAATGCCGCTCGGGTTTGATCTGGAGCGCGAGGCGGAACAGCCGCTCCAATTCCCGGTCATCGCATCCGCCGCGCAGGGGCGACTTCACGTCGAGCTCCGTGTCTGAAAGCAGGCAGGGCCGTATCTTGCCGTCCGCCGTAAGCCTGAGCCGCCTGCAGGACCCGCAGAAATGTTTGGTAATGGGGCTGATGAACCCGATCACTCCGCGCGCTCCGGGGAGCCGATAATTGTCCGCGGGGCCGGAGAAAGTCTCGGAGGTAAAGGGAACAAGCGGGCCGAACTCCTGCTCGATGGCGGCCCGTATACTGGCGGTGGGAACTCCCTCGTGCCGGGCCCGACCGCAGCGGTCATTCGCGCCGATGGGCATAAACTCGATAAAGCGGACATGAAAGTCACGTCTGAGCGTGAGGCGCGCAAAGTCAACGAACTCGTCGTCATTCACGCCTTTGATCGGGACCATATTGAGCTTCAGCGGAAAGAAACCGAGTTCCTCGGCCCGGTTGATTCCGCGCCAGACCTTGTCCCAGCTGTCCTGGCCGGTGATCTTGTGAAAACGCGCAGGCTTGAGCGAGTCGAGACTGATATTGAGCCGGGGCTTCCCGGCGGCAAGAAGCGCGTCGGCCAATTTTTCGAGCAGAAGACCGTTCGTCGTCAGGGCGACATCATCGATTCCGCTGTGCATCTTGAGCGAGGCAATGAAGTCTTCGACCCCGCGCCGCACCAGGGGTTCTCCACCCGTAACCCGCACGCGGGAAATCCCGAGCGGGACGGCGACGTTTACCAGGCGGAGGATCTCTTCGTAGGTGAGAAGATCGCGATGGGAAAGGACCTTCATTTCCTCTCGCGGTTTGCAGTAGAGACAGGAAAAATTACATCGGTCGGTGATCGAAATTCTCAGATAGTCGATGCGTCGTTTGTAGGTATCCTGAAACTCCATGCCGAACTCTACCACAGCGAGGGCGCCTCTTCAAGGTAAAATTTTCGTAAAGAGCGGGGTAGAAAAGCCGTAGCGATCAGGCGGCTTTTGTAGGTGAATCAATTATGGCTTGACCGGACGTGCATTTATCAGTATAATTTTGTCAGTAATGCGCGGAAATGGTCCGATCACGAATAAGGGGCGAATATGCCGAATATGCCGAAGGGGAACAGGACGTTATTCAGCAGGGGTAAGGGA
>JBGPUS010000031.1:0-15553 GCA_041491325.1 Nitrospirota bacterium
AGAACGATGTCCTGCTCCTCCACGGCGTACTGCATCCGCGCCAGCGCCTCCGCGTGTTTGCGGCTCTGGTACAAAAATCTCGGATCAGGCGTTTTGTTGAAGGGTTTTTCCTTCAGTCCGTAAAATTCTTCGTACATCGATTGTACCTATGCTCGCGCGATCTGCGCACGCCTCAGCGTTCCTTCAATCAGCGATTCCACGTCCAGGACAAGGACCACCCCCCGTTTGTCCCCCAGCTCGGTGGCGCCGGCTATGCCCGGCATATCGGCAAGCCGCTTGCCGAGCGGTTTGATCACTATTTCCTGCTGGTCCCGGAGATTGTCCACAAGAAGGCCGAGCCGCCGCTCAGCCAGGCCGACGAGGATCAGATAAAAGGCCTCGCGTTCCCGGTCTTCGGGAAGATTGAACACGCGGTTGAGCCGCAGCAGCGGAACGGTTTCATCACGGACGGCCATCACTTCCCGGCCCTCGACCGTCTCCATTTGGGACGTGGTCGCCTGGAGAATTTCGAGCACGGTGCTGAGCGGGACGGCGAAAATCTGACCGCTGGATTCGACGATGAGCGCCTTGATAATGGCGAGCGTAATAGGGAGCGTGAGCGTAAAGCTCGTGCCTGCCCCCGGTTCGCTGTAAATTTCGACGATGCCGGAAAGCTTCGACACGTTCCGCTTGACAACGTCCATGCCGACGCCCCGGCCCGATATTTCGGTTACGGTGTCGCGGGTCGTGAAACCCGGAAGGTAGATGAGGTCGAGGATCTCCTTCCGGTCCCGGCCGGGATCAAGCCCATGGTCCGGCGAAAGCGCTCCCCGTTCAACGGCTTTGGTGAGGATTTGCGCAGGATCGATCCCCGAACCGTCATCCTCAACGGTAATGACCACATGGTTGCCCTTGGGGAACGCGGTAAGCTTCACGCTTCCCTGTTCGGGTTTTCCGAGCTTTCTGCGCAGGTCCGGGGCTTCGATGCCGTGGTCAATGGCGTTCCGAATGAGGTGCATGAGGGGGTCCGCGAGATCTTCAATCATCAGCTTGTCGAGCTCGGTCTCTTCCCCCTGGAGCTGAAGATCGATCTCCTTGCCTGCGTCCCGGGCATACTTCCTGACCATTTGCGCGAGACGCGTAAAGATCTGGCCGATGGGCACCATGCGGACCTCGAGGATGCCTGTCTGAAGTTCATTCAGCTTCCGCTCAAAACTGCGCTGCGCCTTGAACAGGTCCACGGAAAGGCCGGCATACCCCTGCATGGTGCGGAGCTCCTTCGCAATCCGTCCGATAACATTTTTGACCAGGTGCATTTCGCCCACGGTGTTCATGAGGTTGTCGAGTTTGTAAATATCCACGCGCACCGTATTGCTCACGGACTTGAGCGCCGACGCGTCTGCCTTGGGTTCTTCGGCCTTTCGCGCATCGACATACTCGACCTTCTTGATCGTCACCTGCGGGAGGGCAATCGCCGCCGCAAGCGTTTCCCGGTCCGCCGCGGTGCCGATCACGATCGTAAAACCGATCCCGGACCCGCTCTCGCCTGCCTCCGGCAAGGTGCAGATGATCTCGCCGTATTTCTTGAGGGTGGCATTCAGGCCCTTGATAGCCTCTTCAAAGTCCGCGAGCTGAAACTGCGCCTTGAGCGTAAACAGGTTTTTTCGCTCCCGAATGCATTCCTTCAGGCGATGTTCTTCGTACTCGGTCAGGACCTGAAGAATTCCGCTGTCAAGAGTCGTCTGCTCCGCGAGCGTCCGCTCGGGAACGGCTGAGGACGTTGCCTTGAGCACGGCTTCGATGCGGTCCAGTGCCCCGGCTATGTTCTCGAACGGACTCTGCGACCCGGCTTGATGCACCAGCCGCGTCAGCGCGGAAACGGCTTCGGATAGGAGATCGAGAACTTCCCGGTTGAGCCCTACCTTGCCGAGGCGCAATTCAGCCAGGAGAAACTCCAGTTTGTGGGAGAGCTCCGCCGGCTCCTTGAGCCCGAACATCCCCGCGAGCCCCTTGAAGGTATGGATGGCGCGAAACAGGGCATTCACGTCGTCCGGGTCGGTCCGCCCGGCGGCCTGCCCGGTATCCAGTGAAAGCAGCGTCCTGTTCGCCTGCTCCAGGATGTCCTCCGCTTCGGCCAGAAAATCTTTTATAGATCGGTCGGTGTTTGCCATGTCGCCTTGTTAAAGTGGAGACTTCAAAGTTGCATGAACCTAACCCGGACAAGCCGGAACCAAAAGTCGAAGCCAAAAGGCCTCTCGCGCAAAGCCGTAGCCTGCACTTGCGTAAGCGCGGCCATAAACAAAGGACGCCAAGAAAACCTTTAAGTCTTGGTTTTAAAACCCGTTGATTTGGTCTTTCTTTGCGAGCTTGGCGACTTTGCGCGAAATATTCTTCCCATTTTGAGAAGAATCTGATTTGTAACTGACTAACCCGGACAGGCCGGAAAGATTATTCCTGAGCAGGCTGCTGAAAAAGTCTTTTAGCCGTCTTTGCGAGCGAAGCAAAGCAATCTCGGTTGTATATTAATCAATAACTACGAGATTGCCGCGTCGCAAAAAACGCTCCTCGCAATGACGTTCCGGGAGTTTTTCAGCAGCCTGTTAGTAACTAACGTCACGAGCTCACGTCGGGCAAGAATTTCACCCCATGGGCGATTCTGAGTTCATCACCCTCCCAGCACTTTCGCCACCGTCGCCCGGAGTTCCTCCTTGGTAAACGGCTTTTCCACGTACCCGACGGCGCCGAGGGCCAACCCCCGCTTCTTGTCTTCTTCGCTCTTTTCGGTGCTCACGATGATGAGGGGAATGTCCCGGTAGGTCGGGTTGGACTTCACATAGCCGATAAGTTCAAGCCCGTTGATGTCGGGCATGTTGATGTCCGTGATGATAAGGTCGAAACGGCGCGTCGGGAGGGTTTTGAGCGCCTCAAAGCCGTTGCCGGCTTCCGCGAACAAATAGCCGCCGACTTCTTCGAGCGACACCCGGATCATCGAACGAATGGCCTTGGAATCCTCGACAATAAGGACGTTCTTCATCACTTCTCCTTTTGAAATTCCGCCAATCTTTTTTCGAGCAGCGCTTTTTCCAGGGCCATGCCCGCCTGGTTCATGAAAATCTCGAGCGTGTCCATGCCCCTGATCGGCCTCCGCTCCGGCAGATTGTCTCCATACACAACGAGCGCGACCTTCCCGTCCACGACGAGCGGGATAGCCATGACCGCATCGGGCATGGCGCCGCCCAGTTCGTTGATGAAATACGTGTCCATCACATTCGCTTCAAGAGGGCCTTGATAGCTTCTGCGGCTTTCTATCACATTTAAAAACAGGGACGGCTGGTCCAAAGGGATCTTGATGTTGCGGACGACCTGGTCCGCGGACTTGCCCTGGAGCTCGATGCCGAACTGGCCGAGGCCGCGCACTTCGTCCTTCTTGACCATAAACAGTATTGCGCGGTTCACCACCTCGCTTGAATACCGGAGGATGAGCAGGGTCACCTCGGACGTGGCCGTGGGGAAGCGAAGCTCATCGAACATGGACTTGAGCGCGGTCATTTCTTTTCGCGGCTCTTCTTTTTCGATCCGGGTCTTGAACTCCTCGCGTGCCGGTTCGTAGCTGGTGTGGTGAGCGACCGGCGGCTTCGCTGACGGCGAGGGCGCAGGCGCCGCCTTCGGCATGTCCTTCCGTTTCTCGTCGAGGATCCGCGTCCCCTCCATGAGAAGATATTCGGCGCTTATGCCCGACTTGAGGAGAAACTCCTGGGTATCGATCTCGATCTTGTCCTTCGGGGCCACCTCGCCGAGCTCGAAGTTGAAAAACCCTTCTTCCCACGCCAGCAAGTCGTAAATAATCTCCTCGATCTGTTTGCGGATCACGCTCTCCAGCGTTTGCGCGGGCACCGCCCCCTGTTCCACCAGAATCATCCCGAGCGGTTTGTCCGGCTCTTTTCGTTGGAGCGCCAGGGCCTGCGCCAGCGCCGGTTCGGTCAACATGCTCTGAGACACGAGGATGTTGCCGAGGGGATCGCGGATATTGTCACTCGCGGCCTGAATCACCTGGCCGTCTTTGAAAACGACCATTCCCGTGCCTCTGCGGCTTCGCACAATCAGGGTGCCGGTCTTTTTGCTCAAACTGATGATCTGGAAGATATCGGGTAGAGCAAGATCTTCCAGCCTGCCGACGAGACTCATACATTCTCCCTACATTTAGCAATTCTACAAAATTATAGCAGTTTAAGCAAAAAGCGCAAGATTAATTAATTAGTTACGCGGACTGAGACGAACCGCAAAGGGGGCAGGTGGAAGGCTGGAGTATCTGGTGCGGAACCAGGATAATAACGGTTCAGGAAGCGGCATAGCAAGCGCATCCTGAACCGTGCATCCTGCATCGGTTTTCCCGTTACGTGCTCCGGTAATTCGTGAACTGGAGATCGATACTGAACTCTTTTCCTTTGAGAAGCTGGATGACCGACTGAAGATCGTCCCTGTTCTTGCCGGTAACGCGCACCTGGTCCGCCTGGATCGAGGCCTGCACTTTGATCTTGGAGTCTTTTATCGCCTTCACGACTTCCTTGGCCTTCTCCGTCGGAAGACCCTGCTGCAAAGTCAGGCGCTGGCGTACCGTGCCGGAAAGGGCCGCTTCCACTTTGCCATAGGACACGTTTTTGATCGGCACCCCGCGCTTTATGAGTTTGGTTTGCAGAATATCGATCACGCTCTTAAGCTTGTAGTCGTCGTCGGAGACGACCACGAGGTCGTCCTTCTCCTGGGTGATGTTCGACTTGCTCCCCTTGAAATCGAACCGCTGTCCGATCTCCTTCAGGGTCTGGGTGACCGCGTTCGTTACCTCGGCCATGTCGATTTTTGAAACAATGTCAAATGAGTTTTCAGCGGCCATGGAAACCTCCAGTTAAGTTAATTATGATGAGACCCTTGCCTCCGCACCCTATACCCTGAACCCTGGCCCCCGGACCCTTGCCTCTGCACCACCCTGCCTCACTGTTCTATAATCTCCGTCCCCTTGGGGACCTTGAACGTAAACACCGTATCATCCATGCCGGCCCCTTCCTGCGCCTCGGAAAATGTTATCTCGGTCGTGTTTCCCGATTTGTCGAAAATAATCATGCTCGTAATGCGGCCGGATTCCTCTGTTTGAATGCTCAGCTTTTTCATGGCCGCTCCCGGTTTCCTGGGCGCAAGCTCGAGCGTGCGGGGCGCTTTCGGCTCGGGCCGGCCAACCTCGAAGTCATCGCGAATATGCGCGGCGCCGAGCAAAAAGGCCACGGGTATATTCATATGCTCAAAATCCGTGAACGTTCTTTTGATGACCTGTTCGCTCTTCCTGGAGTAAAACAGAGCTGCCTTCCCGTCGACAAGGATCACCTGGCCGTTCGTATAGTCGAGCCGGAGCTTCCCCGGCTTCTTTATCCGGAGTGTTCCTTCGTATTTCAGCGTCTTGCCGATCGATTTGAGGACATTCTTCTGCGACACCTTCGTGGTGAGGTCATTGAGCTCCCGGTAATGCTTCTCCACGGACAGGACAGCTTCGTCAACAGTCTGCGCGCCGGCCGGCCGAATCGTTCCCGATGCGACAAGGACAAAGAAGATAATAATGAGTTTATTCCACGTAAGAGTATTCAAGCCCATAACGTCCTCCAAAGCGTCATATCATACCATAAATGATTCACCCTGAGAAGATGGAAAATTGAGCTCGCGGACCGCTCGTTTATAGACCCTCCCGTCTTGACATTATCGTCGTTCACCCTTATCATGATGCCTCATGGACACCCGCCTATCCACAGACGCTTCCGCGGTACGCAACACGCTCCGTACCGTCTTCGGCTTTGAGTCGTTCAGGCCGCACCAGGAGACCATTGTCGGAACTATCCTGGGCGGTAAGGACGTGTTCGCGGTCATGCCCACGGGCGGGGGAAAATCCCTGTGTTACCAATTGCCGGCGCTTTTACGGGAAGGGACTGCGGTCGTCATCAGCCCCCTCATCTCGCTCATGAAGGACCAGGTGGACGCGGCAAAAGCAAACGGCATCGCAGCCGCGTTTATGAACAGCTCCCTTAGCCAGCAGGAGGTAACGGACCTTTACCGAAAACTCAGAGGCAATCAGGTGAAGCTCCTGTATATCGCTCCGGAGCGCTTTGCCATGCCGCAGTTCATCGAGACGCTCAAGACCGTTCCTCTCTCGCTCTTCGCCATTGACGAGGCGCACTGCATCTCGGAGTGGGGCCACGACTTCCGGCCGGATTATCTCGCCCTTTCCGCCATACCCACCTTGTTTCCCACGGTCCCCCTTGCCGCCTTCACGGCAACCGCCACGGAAAAGGTCCAGCAGGACATCATCCGCAAGGTCGGCCTCAGAACGCCCCATACCGTGCGCGCCTCATTCAACCGGCCCAATCTCTTCTATCAAGTATTAGCGAAGTCGGAGCTCGAAGCGCAACTCCTGGAATTTTTGAAAGACCACGAAGGCGAATCGGGGATCATCTACCGCACGACCCGCGATGCGGTCACGGCAACGGCGGCATCCCTCGCGTCCCGCGGTATTAAGGCGCTCCCCTACCATGCTGGCTTGTCCGCGGAGCAGCGCGAAAGGAACCAGGAAGCCTTTAACCGGGACGAGGTGTCGGTAATCGTGGCGACCATCGCCTTCGGCATGGGCATCGACAAATCGAACGTCCGGTTCGTGGTCCATGCCGATCTTCCCAGGCACATCGAAGCCTATTACCAGGAAACGGGCCGCGCCGGACGCGACGGAGAGCCTGCCCACTGCCTGCTCTATTTCAGCCGGGGGGACATCCCGAAGATCCGGTATTTCATCGACCAGATGGAAGACGAAGCGGAACGCGGGATCGCCATGCAGAAACTGAACCAGACCGTACGGTTCGCGTCTCACAACGTATGCAGGCGAAAACAGCTCCTTTCCTTTTTCGGCGAAGCCTATCCAGCGGACAATTGCAGCACGTGCGATATCTGCATCGGCTCGGTAAAACAGGTGGATATCTCGCTTGAGGCCCGCATCCTCATGTCTGCCGTGGCCAGGACCAGGGAACGTTTCGGCATCGTTCATATCATCGACATCGTGATCGGCGCGGACACAAGCCGCATCAGGGAACTCGGGCACCACGAGCTTAAAACGTTCGGCGCGGGAAAAGACAAGGACAAAAACCACTGGCGGTTTATTGTGAACGAGCTCCTTGCCCAGGAGCTTATCAGGCAGGACGGAGACCGCTACCCGGTCTTAAAACTCACGCCAAAGGGCGCGGCTGTGCTCACGGGAACGGACGAGGTCTTCGGGCTCCAACGGGACGAGGTGAAGACAAAAGAGCGGCGAAGAAAACCAGCGGAGGGAGGACACTACGATGAAACCCTCTTTGAACGGCTGCGTATCGTTAGAAAAAAAATCGCCGGGGCGAACCACGTGCCGCCCTACGTTATTTTTTCAGACAAGACACTCCATGAGATGTGCAGATATTTCCCGAAGACCACCGCCGAAATGAGGCAAATCTCGGGCGTGGGAGACGTGAAGCTGGAGCGGTACGGCAGCGAGTTTCTGGAGGCGATCAGGTCCCATGGTGGCGGCGACCATTCAGCGGATAGCTGTCGATGAGCATGCCTCGTGAGCCGCAAGCCCTGCTTTTTGTCCGTAAAAGTGGTATCATATAATTAAGAAATATATAAGGGAGGTGAGAGTATGAACGTTAATCTTGAGAAGAACGAACGTGACCTGCTCATTACCGAACTGGAGGAGAGCACCATCCCGGAAATCCGGGTCTTGATCGCTTCGGGAATGCGCAAGGTCCACAGGGACGAACTAAAGAAGGACGAGGTCGCACTGAAGAACGTCCTCGAAAAACTAAAAATGGCCGCTTGACCATGGGCTGCAAAAACTGAGAAGGGACGCCGCAAGCGTTCCTTTTTGCTTTTATTTTTCGGAAGATTCTGTGTCCAACAATTGAATAACGGAAGGTAACACTCATCCCTGTTCGCAACCGGTATGATTATTGTGCATGTCGTCCCTTTTCCGGCTTTGCTTTCCACGCGTATAGCTCCGTTGTGTTTTTTGACGATAGCGTAAGCGATGCTGAGCCTCAGGCCCGTTCCCTGTCCGACATCTTTAGTCGTGAAAAACGCCGACTTCCATGCAACTTACCGTATTAAATCCCCGTGAACTTTAGCGCTCCCGCTTTTGCCTCATAATTCTTCTGCCCTTGAACATCACGATTCTTTATGCTAAAATTGTACAAAAATAGTCCTGTTTATATTCTGGCGTGCCCGATTTACTCTGTATCCCAGGAACGGTATGCGCATGGAACATTCAATATTGAAAAGAGCGACGCTCCCGGCCTTCATGGTCCTGTTCCTCTTCGGTTGTGCGGTAGGTCCTGACTATCGGCCGCCGGATGCCCCGAATGTGAGAACCTACACCTCCGAAGGGCTGCCCGCGGAAACAGCCGGGGCTCCGGGAACAGCGAGTCCATACCAACGATTTAATCCAGAAAAGGACATCCCGGCGGAATGGTGGACCCTGTTCCAATCTGACCAGCTTGACCAGGTGATCCGCTATGCCGATACCGTGGCCCTGTTCCAGGCGCTCGGCGGCGGATGGTGGAATCGCGCCGAGAATCCGGGCGCGGAAACGGTCTCAAAGAAGGAGTGACGGGCAGCGATCCTTCACGAGCAATAGGCTCAAACCACCTCCCCAACCCCCTCCTTGGCAAGGAGGGGCAACAATGAGTCCCTCCCCTTGCTAAGGGGAGGTTAGGTGGGGTGATTTTAGAGGAATTGCATGTTATAGAAAGAAATTGTCGGTCAAGGAGATGATCCTAATGAAAAAAAGAATGATTATCATGGTGGCCGTTAGGAGACGGCTTTTAGTTCGGATGGAGAGAGCAATCTCTGTTTGACATACTATTAGTATGTGCTATAATTATGCTCAGCAATGGATACCCATATGAGCGGAGAAGGACATGTCTTTCAGCACAGTAAAAAGAATCGGCATATCAATACCGGGACCGATACTAAAAGACCTTCAGGACCTGGTGCCGGAACGGAAGCGCAGTGAATATATCGTCAAGGCGTTGCAGGAAAAGATTGAAGATGAAAAGATGCGCAGATTACGGGAAAAGATGATTGCGGGATATAAGGCAAATGCCGCTTCGGATGAGGAAATTGCCGAGGAATGGCGTTTGCTCGAGGAGGAAGCCGGTGAGCTCATAGGTGTTCGGGAGCCTCAAAAACAGTATGGGAGGAAACCGCGTGGTTCTTCCAAGAAGAGGTGAGCTTTACTACGTAAACTTTGCCCCCACTATAGGGGTGGAAATCAAAAAGACGCGTCCTGCCTTGATCATTCAGAATGATATCGGGAATACACACTCTCCGGCAACCATCGTGGCCGCCATCACGTCTACGGCGCGAGACATTTACCCCCACGAAGTCTTATTAAAAGCGGGAGAAGGAGGACTCCAGAAGGACTCCATTGTTCTCCTTAATCAGGTCCGGACAATCGACAAGAAAAGATTGGGCAAGAAGCTCGGCATGGTCTCCTCGGACGCGCTCAAGAAAGTTGACCGCGCCCTCGCCATTAGCCTCGGCCTGGTCAAAATGTAAAAGAGGAACATTCAGGGACGCGCCTTTCTCCCCGAAATTGATGTATTTGAATCGATAAGCTCCTGAAACCGCAGCGCCATTTCGGGCCCATCTTCATGTTTAAAGAAAACGAAGGTCCGCTCCCATTTCTGCGAGAGGATTCTTTCCTTCCATCTCGCCAGATCAACATCCGTATAATCGGAACGCCGCATGCGCAGGTAGCCCCATGACGCCGTACTGATGAGCTCCTGTGCCGGGTTCTCGTCGGTATCCTCGATGCACCAGCCGAACCCCCTGTCACGAAGCAGGTCCGGAATGCCGGCCTCAAGCCAGGTCGGACTGCGGAAATCGAATGCGCAGGCCACGCCGCCGGGAATCAAAGGAAGAAAATCTTCCAGCGCAGGCCGGTTCACCTGAAAGCTCTTGGGAAACTGAAAAAGGATCGGCCCTAGTTTCCTGCCCATGGTTGACAGCGCCCGGAATAGGATCTCGGTCTCCTCGAATACATTGCGGAGCTGCTTTATATGCGTCATGACCTGGGGCGCTTTGAGCGCGAACACAAAATCGTCAGGGACTTGTCCTGCCCAGGACGCGAGCACGCTCTCTTTGGGCATGTGGTAAAAGGTATTGTTGATCTCGACCGTGTTCAGGCGTCCGGCATAGAAACGGAGCAGTTCCTTGGGAGAGAGTTTTTCCGGATAGAATTTGCCCTTCCATTCCTTATGCGCAAACCCGCTTGTGCCGATATGGATTTTCATAATTTGCCTCCCCATGCATTCATAATGGAGTGTCAAAAACTTTCACCGCAGAGGACGCGGAGAAAATCTTGGGTTACAGCACATAAAACTGTTTCTTATTAAGCCCTCTGTTTACAGTTGCTTTTGTTCTATTACCTGAATTTCTCTGCGTCCTCTGCGGTAAAAACTTCTTCAGGAGCCCTTTCCCGTACCACTTCACGTGCGTCTTTGTCCTCCCGCAGCCGCAAGAAAATCGGCTGCCTCATGACCTCGTCTTCAGTCCAACCGGAAAAAATAACCTCGCAGACCAGCTCCGGCTTTATCCAGGTGACTGGAGCATTGGTCTCCGGCTTGATCTTAAATGGGCATTCTTTTTGGGCGAGCGGATTCAGTTTCCCCCGGATGATCTCTAATTCCTTCTCCGTGAATCCGCCGCCCAGATGGCCGATGTACCTTAACTCGTCGCCTTCGTATACGCCCAACACAAGAGCGCCGAAAAATTTTCTCCCGCCTCCCGGCTCCGTGAATCCCGCGATCACGCCCTCCTGCGTCAGCCGCGTCTTCACCTTCAGCCACTGCCGGCTTCTGCTGCCCGCTTCGTACGTGCTTTGAGAATGTTTGGCAATGATCCCTTCCAAACCTTTGTCTCTAACAACATTGAAAAACAGGACGCCTTCTTTCCCTACGTGATCGCTGTATCGTATTTTCGAACTGGAGGGGAGAATTTTTTTTAAAAGTTCCTTCCTCGTTTGCAGGGGCAGGTTCGTCAAATCGTGCCCCTGGAAATAGAGGAGATCGAAAACAGAGTAGAGCAGATGGCCTCTCCCGGCGTCCTGGTAATGCTGCAGCATCTGAAAATCAGCGCGGCCCTGGTCATCCACGACAACGAGCTCACCGTCCAGGACCGCTTCAAATCTCAATTTTCGCAGCTCCTCCACAACAGGAGAAAATTTTTTGACGAAGGAGATCCCATTCCGGGAATAGAGCGAAACAGCTCCTTCCCGGATTTCGGCAATGGCCCGATAGCCGTCCCACTTCACCTCAAAGATCCAATCCGGATGATCGAACGGTTTCTCGACCGGGGTCGCGAGCATCGGCTTTATGCCTTGCGGCATGGGTTTGAGAGGCGCGTCCTTCAGTTCCTCGCTTTCCATGGTCTCGTGAACACGGATCTGGGTTACTTTCTTTTGTTTGAAAGACTCTTTTGCGCCGACTTCAAGCATCTCCTCCAAAGTTTTATGGGACACTACGGAACGGTTTTCCTTGAGGATGTCCCCGATGGTTGCATCTCGATCTTTTTTCTTCAGGAGAAGCCACGACTTTTCGTCCTTTCTGATTTTCACCAGCGCGAATTCACCATGAAGCTTTTCGCCTTCAAGAACGAACTTCAGATCCCCTTTTCGGAGTCCTTCCAGAAGAAGCTTTTCGCTTTCGCTTTCATTCCGCGTGGAGGGGTGGTGATAAAAGCCCTTGTCCCAGATGATGACGCTTCCCGCGCCGTAATTATTCTCCGGGATAACGCCCTCAAAATCCTTGTAATCAAACGGGTGGTCTTCGACCATGACAGCCAGCCTTTTTACGGATGGGTCCAGCGAAGGCCCTTTCGGAACGGCCCAGCTCTTCAGCACTCCTTCCAGCTCAAGCCTGAGATCATAATGAAGGGCCCGGGCCGCGTGCTTATGAACGACAAACAAAAGACGGCGGTTTCCCTCCTGGCCGAGGGCCGGTTTTGGTTCGGGTGTTTTTTCGAATTCCCGTTTGGCTAGGTATTCTTTTAATGCCATACTTCCTTCTGTGACTCGCAACGCAAAAAATTTTCTCGCGGAGGCGCGGAGCTCGCGGAGATAAGTCTTTAATTTAATACCTCAGCAAAAAACTTATTGTCACACGAAGTTCACGGAGGCACAAAGAAAATCGGTATATTTCTAACAGTCTTTCTTCGTGCCTCTGTGCCTTCGTGCGAAAATGATCTGGTCCAGATTTAATAGATTTCCTCTGCGAGCTCCGCGCCTCCGCGTGAGACGCCTTTTATAGATGCGGCAGCTTCTGCTCTCTCACAAGCACCTCTCGGAAAAGGTCCCCTTTTTCTTCGACCCGGCGAATAGCTTCTGAATGCGCGACAGGTATCTTTTCCGGGTCGCCAACCTCTGTCAAGTGCTCCAGTTCCCGCCATTCAAGCGGAAACGAAACGAATGGTCTTTCCCGCGCGCGCAGGGAATAAACGCAGATCATCGTCTTCGATGCGTCGTTCTGAGACCAGTTGATAAAAACCTTTGCGGTTCGTTCTTTCTTCGCCATTTTTGACGTCACGAGCTCCGGGTAATGTTTCTGCATACTTTCCGCGACTGCTTTTGAAAAGGTCCTGGTATCCTCGAACGTCGCTTCTTTCCGATTCAAGGGCACAAGGACATGGAGCCCTTTTTGGCCCGACGTCTTTGCATAGCCCACCAGCCCCATTTGTGAAAGCAGGTCTCGAAGTATCAGCGCTACCCGGGCGCAATGCAGAATGCTTGCCCCCTCTCCGGGATCCAGATCAAAGACCATGGAATCCGGAGTCTTGGGTGAGTCGGCCCGTGCCAGAGGCACATGGAGTTCAAGAGACGCCAGGTTCTCGACCCATATCAACGTTTCCAGGTCGTTCACCAGGCAGAAGGTAATCGGCTCTCCGCCGTTCTGCGGGACCGCCGCGGTTTTTACCCAGTCCGGACGGTGCGAGGGACAGCGCTTTTCGAAAAAAAAATCTTTCTCCACTCCTTCCGGGTAGCGCTTAAAGGTCAAGGCCCGGTCTTTCAAATGCGGCAGGATGAACGATGCCATCGCGCGGTAGTATTCCAGGATCCGCGCCTTCGTGAACCCATAGGAGGGATAGAGGTCCTTTTCAAGGTTCGACAGCGAGAGTCTTCTTTCGGCAATCTCGACGAAGGTTCGGCTCACCGGCCCTCCTTCACTTTCCGCATGCTCTCCTCCAACGCGGCGACCAGATCAGGCGGCCCCTCTCCCTCTTCGTCCCCAGCCGGGGCCTCCACCAATGCTTTTTCTTTCGCCTTCGCCGCCAGGAGCGCCATGAGCTTTTCCCGGCGCTCGTCCGCGTACTTTCCCGGGTTGAAGTCTTCGATCATTTGCTCAATGCTTTTTTTCATCCGGCTTTCATCTTCCGGCTCTATTTTCCCCTGCTTCGGTGTAATGTCATCATCGGGAAGTATTTCGTCGTTGTAATGAAGGGGGACCAGCTCCAGCGCCCCGTCCCTGCTTTTGACCGCTACGAGATACTCCCGTTCCGCCAGCACGAATTTTGCGAGCCCGGCCTTGTTTGTCCGGCGCATCACCTCGACCAGCAGTTGATACGCTTTTTCTCCCCCTTTCGAAGGCACGAGATAATACGAGTGATCATAATAGATCGGGTCCACTTCCTTCATATCGATGAACTCGACGATCTCGATCGTGCGGCTCCGTTCCGGGGAAACGGATTCCAGCTCCTCGTCCGTCATCAAAACGTATTTATCGGGCACGACTTCATATCCCCGGATGATCTCATCCGGGGTGACCATCGTATTCTCTTCCGGGCAAAACATTTTCCGCGAGAGGCGTGAGTAATCCTTGCTGTGAAGCAGGTGAAAAGAGACGCGGCCCGGCTTAACCGCGGTAACCAACCGCACCGGAATCGCCACAAGGCTGAAACTGATCGTCCCGCTCCATATTCCCTGCACTGCCATGTTATTTCTCCCTTACTGGAACAGCCGAACCAGGAACCTGCCACGAAGACGCTAAGACACGAAGAAAAACAGCATATAGCTGATGAAACTTTTTACTATGAGCTACGAGCCATGAGCTGAGAACTCCCTTCCCTTCATGCGACTTTTTTCAGGCTCGCCTCAAGGGCCTGAAGCAGGTTGTCCGATTCCGTAGGTTTCAGGCGCCTGGGGGCCAGGACCGCGATTTTTTCTCCCCGGGCTTTTATCTCGATCATATTTTGCAGCTTCTTCTGATGCTCGTTTTCGAATTTCCGCGGCTCGAAAGGTGCGGCCAGTTTATTAATCAATTCGCTCCCGATTTCGAGTTCTTTTTCCGACACGGAAACGGTCTGCAAATCAAGGGACGATACCGAGACTACTTCGTCGGCATGCCGCAGGGTATTCAGGCGAAGGACCTTCCCGCTCGTCTGCAAGGCCCCGAGGTAGGACCGTTTTCTCATGCTCCAGGTGCAGATGCCTTCCACGTCCAGCTCCTTCAAAACCTTGACAAGCGCGGCATATCCTTTGCTTTGGATACTCGTACTATCCGGCTCCAGGTAGTAAACGCGATCAACAAAGATAGGATCGATTTGCGCGGTTTTGACGAATTCGTGGATCTCGATCATCCGATTGTTCTCAGGAGTCGCTTGTTCGAGCTCTTCAGGATCGACGATGATATATTTCCCCTCCTCCACTTCAAACCCCTTGGATTGTTCTTCCGCGGGCACCGGTTTTTTTTCATACGCGCAGATCATCTGCTGGCGCAATCTCACCTGGTCCTGTTTGTGAAGGAGGTGAAACTGAATCCGTTCTTCCCTGACCGCGGTATGCAGCTTCACGGCCACGTCCGTGTCTCCAAAATGGAGATAACCTTTCCAGATCGTTCCTCCGGCCATTGAAAATCCTCCTGCCAAGCCTAAAAAGGACAATTAAAATCCTATATAGAAAGGATAGCACCGGCTCGTGCGGGCGTCAACGATTGTTGACGTCCGCAATCAGAGAATCTATAATACGAAGGTTGCAGCAATATTTCAGGACACCATGCCCTACCGCTGTGGCGTAGAGCCCCTGAGAAATACATATTAAAAATATTCAGGATTTCCTCTGCGCCTCTGCGTCTCGGCGGTTAGGCTAATCCCCTGTATTCGTTTATGGCCGCGATTTCGCAAGAGCAGGCTACGCTACACTTAGCCTGCGGCTGCGAGAGATGCTATACTTATCAGGAGAAGCAAAGGATGAAGGCCCACTGTGTTCTATTTTTTTATCGGAGGTTCACTCATGAAATGGCTTGAAAAGTACGAAGACTACGCTTACACCTTGATGCGGATCATCGCGGGATTCATGTTCTCGTTCCATGGCGCCCAGAAAATTCTGGGTATACTTTCTGATTTCCAACCGGCAATGGGGTCGCAGCTCTGGTTCGGAGGGGTGATCGAACTCGTTTGCGGGTTGGCGGTGCTGGTGGGGTTTCAAACGCGCATAGCGGCCTTACTCTGCAGCGGCGAAATGGCC
>JBGPUS010000032.1:0-15520 GCA_041491325.1 Nitrospirota bacterium
CAACGCATTGTTTTTACGTTTTGCGTTGTACTCGTCTATATGCTTAAACTTGATCCGGAGTATCGCGGCCTGGATCTCATCGAGCCTGCTGTTATATCCGATTTCATCATGAAAGTACCGCACGTGGCTCCCATGGTTCCGCAGACTGAAAAGACGCTCTGCGAGCTTTGTGTCATCGGTGGTCACCATGCCGCCATCACCGTACCCTCCGAGATTTTTGCTCGGGAAGAAGCTGAAACAGCCGAGCTCTCCGAAGGCGCCGGTTTTCTTCCCCCGGTATTCCGCTCCGAAGGACTGCGCGCAGTCTTCAATAACCTTGAGCCCGTGCTTTTTCGCGAGCTGCATGAGCCCGTCCATGTCCACCGGCTGCCCGTATAAATGCACGGGAAGAATGGCCTTCGTCTTTTTGGTGATCGCCGCTTCGATCTTTGAAAGATCCATATTAAAGGTTTCCGCGTCGATGTCCGTGAAAACCGGCGTTGCGCCGATATAGGAAACGGCCTCCGCCGTGGCAATAAATGTAAACGGCGAAGTGATCACCTCGTCTCCCCGTTTTATGCCCGCGGCCAGAAGCGCAAGATGCAGGGCGTCCGTGCCCGAGGCCACGGCCACGGCATGCTTCACTCCGTGGTAAGCCGCGACTTCCTCCTCAAGCGCCTTACCCTGCGGACCGAGGATAAAATGCGCGCTCCGGATAACTCCGAGAACAGCGCTGTTGATTTCTTCCTGGATTGCTTCGTACTGAATTTTCAGATCAACCATCGGAACAGTCATGCTTTAAAAAACTCCTCTCTATGCTACCGGAACAAAACCGGTGGCGCCGTTTTCAATGCTGTGTGATATAAGCCTGGCCAGGAGCAGGGCTCGCCTTCCCTCGATGCCGGACACCAGGGGGCGGGTGCCGGTCCGCACGCTGTTCACAAAGGCCCGCACTTCTTCCGCCAGCGTGTCGCTCCGGTCCTTTGAGATGTCCTCGGCTATCAATTCCGGGACGGCATTGCCCCCCCGGCGCGAAACCATGGCCTTCTGCGTCTGGTAATCGGAAGTGTACACGCTCCCGTTGTCGAATACGCGTAGCAACCGTTTTTTCTCGTCCGATACCCTGCTGGCTGAGACATCGGCAATGCAGCCGTTCTGAAAAACGATACGCGCCGAGGCCATGTCGAGCTCCCGGGTAATGACCGACGCTCCGGCCGCGCTGATTGCCTTCGGCTCGGAACCGGCAAGGTCGGCGACGATGTCAAGATCATGAATCATCAAGTCGAGCACCACGTTCACGTCCGTGCACCTGACGGTGAACGGCGCGGCGCGCTCGGCAATTATATACCGCGGAGAGGAAAGCATGGCCTTGATTGCCGTGACCGCGGGATTGAACCGCTCGATATGCCCGATCTGGAGGATCGCGGCCTTGCTACGCGCAAGCTCGATAAGTTCATCAGCCTGCTCCAGGGTAACCGTCATCGGCTTCTCAAGCAGGACATGAACACCCTGTTCGAGGAACTGCTTAGCCAGGCGGTGGTGCAGGACCGTGGGGACCACGATGCTGACCGCATCCACCTCCCCCAGGAGTTGCTCAGGGTCTTTGAAGGCGCGGGTGTTCAGCTTTTTTGCGAGCTCGGCGGCCCGGGCAGGGTCGGCGTCGACGACCCCAACGAGCTCTCCGTCCGGGAGACTTGCATATTTTTCCGCGTGGAAACGGCCCAGATATCCTACGCCTATAACGCCGGCACGAACTTTTTTCATATTTTTCCCTGAACGTCCTCAATGGCCATAATGGTTATGCCTGCGGCGTCGGCGTTGCGCGTTACGGTTTCCCGGTCAATGATGATGGTTTTTCCCGCCTCCACGGCAAGGCAGGTAGCTTTCACCTGCTCCATGGTGCGGATTGTTTGCGCGCCGATGGCCGGGAGGTCGAACCTCAAATCTTGTGTCGGCTTGCACGTTTTTACCACGACCGCCCCCTGGCCGCAGAGCAGGCCCCCGCGCCGGATCGCTTCATCCGTCCCCTCGATAGCCTCCACGGCGAGCACGGCCTGGTCTTTCACGACCACAGTTTGTCCGATATCGAGTCTGCCGATTTCTTTCGCCATCATCCAGCCGAATTCGATGTCCCGCTGCTCATCCTTGGACGGCTTCCGTTTCGTCAAGATTCCGGCCGGGGCCAGGAGATTGTCGAGGTAGAGCGTGGATTCGCGCACCGTAATCCCCTCGGACTCCAGTTCCTGTGCCACTGCGCGCAGGATGGAATCGTCCTTTTTATAGACCATCTTTGCAAGCAAGGCCATGCCGCGCAAGTCGGGCATGCCGCCGTTGAAGAGCCGAGTTTTCTTGATGCCGCCGGCCATCAGGACATCGGCAACGCCCTGCTCCTTGAATATGGAAATGAGTTTCCCCAGTTGGCCGACCTTGATCCAGAACAGACCGTCCACCCACTGCGCGAGTTCCGGCAACGTCTCGCCTTCATGCGCCACAGCGATGACCTGCAGCCCCTTTTGCTTTGCCGCGCGCGCGAACGCGATGGGGAAGTCGCCGTTGCCGGCTATAAGACCGATTTTTTGCATAATTCACGGAATGAAATGCTAAGATGCCGTTGAAAACTGTTTTTCGCAGGCTAAAGCAGCCTGCGGCTACGAAACCCTAACACGTTGAGTCTATCTCGTTACACCCCGCTTGGAGGTCTTCATGAATTCCACGAGATGCAAGGCTTCCGCAACGTCGGGAAAATCGCCGGCTACTTTCTGAAACGCCTCTTCCTGGGTCAGCCCTGAGCGGAAGATTGTTTTGTATGCTTTCTTCAGCGCGTTGATGGTTGCCTCGCCGAACCCTCGCCGCTTGAGCCCCACGAGGTTGAGTCCATAGAGTTGCGCCCGGTTTCCCGCGGCGGTGACGTAGGGCGGGATGTCGAGCGTGACCGCGGACTGGCCCCCGATCATGGCATAAGCGCCGATCCGGGCAAACTGGTGGACCCCCACTATCCCGCCGATGATGGCGTAATCACCGATGCTGATATGGCCGCCCAGGGCCACGGAATTCGCCATGATAATGCCGTTGCCGAGCTTGGAGTCGTGGCCCACGTGGGAATAAGCCATAAGGAAATTTTTATTGCCGATCACGGTCTTTCGGTCTTCTTTCGTGGTGGCCCGGTGCACCGTGGCGCACTCGCGTATCACGTTGTCATCGCCGATGATCAGGTAGGTCTCTTCGTTCCGGTACCCGATGTCCTGCGGCGGCGTGCCGATGCTCGAAAAGGAATGGATGTGGTTCCTCTCGCCGATCGTAGTCCAGCCCTCGATCAGGACGTGGGCCGCGATCTTCGTGCCGTTGCCTATGGTAACGTGTTCGCCGATGACCGCATAGGGGCCTATTTCAACGCCTTCGCCGATCCCGGCTTTCGGGTGCACTATTGCCGTCGGATGTATACTCACTGCCAGCTCCTGTAATACACTGCTCATTTATTTTTGTCCACGATCATGGCCATCATTTCCGCTTCCGCGACCGTCGCGCCGTCCACCTTTGCAGCGGCCTGGAAGCCCATGATAGTGCCCCGTTGTTTCAGAACGTCGATCTCGAACCGCACCTGATCGCCGGGCATGACGGGCTTGCGAAACTTGGCTTTATCGATGCTCATGAAATAAAGCACCTTTTTCTTTACATCTTCCTCGGGTATTGATTTGAGTGCCAGGACGCCTGCTGTCTGCGCCATTGCTTCGAGCAGCAACACGCCCGGCATGATCGGGTGCCCGGGAAAGTGACCTTGAAAAAAAGGCTCATTCATCGTCACGTTCTTCAGCCCGACGATCCGTTTGCCGATTTCGAATTCCAGTATCCTGTCTATCAGAAGAAACGGATACCGGTGTGGAAGCAACTCCATGATCTGTGTGATGTCAAGCATGTGTCCCCCCTTTGTACTATAATTCGTCTGACTGCGCCGCCGGTCCTTTGGCCTGCAGTTCCTTTATCTGTTTGCCCTGCTCCATGATAAGCTTCTTGAGTTCCGGCAACCTCGGTAGAACAGCCTGCACTTTGAGCCAGTCCCGAATCGGCATGGCATTGAACCCGGCGATGATACGACCGGGTTCGACGTCTTTTGCAATCACCGCCTTGCCGCCGGCCATCACCTGATCGCCGACGACCGTATGGTCCGCCACGCCGACCTGGCCGCCGAATACGACGTAATTCCCGAGCGTGCTGCTCCCCGCGATCCCCACTTGCCCCGCGATGAGACAATGTTCCCCGATTGTAACGTTGTGCGCGACATGCACCTGGTTGTCAAGCTTGGTCCCCTTCTTGATCACGGTGTTCCCGAGCGTGGCGCGGTCGATGGTGCAGTTGCCGCCGAGTTCCACATCGTCTTCGATGATCACGCCGCCCACCTGCGGGATCTTATGGTGCCGGCCCCCGTCGGTAACAAAACCGAAGCCGTCGCTGCCGAGCACGGTCCCAGAATGAATGATCACTCTTTTCCCGATCCGGATATTGTCACCGATGCTCACATTCGGGTAAACAACGGAATCATCGTCCACGACCGAGCCCCGGCCAAGGTATACGCCGGGGTAGAGGGTCACCCGGTCTCCAAGCCTCGTGTCATCGGCGAGAACAACGAAGGGATGCACGGAAGGATCTTTGCCGATAACAACGTTCCGTCCGATCGAGGCCTGGTCGCTTACGCCGCTGGGGTGATACGGTTTGACGAAGAACAACTCGAGCGTACGCGCAAAAGCAAGCCGGGGATTTTTCACCCGGAGAAGCGGCAACCGCATCGCCGGCGTTCCGAGCGGCGCGAACGCGGCCGAAGCGCGCGATTGCTCCAGTTGTTTGAGGTATTCTTTCCCGGCAATGAAGGTGATCTGCCCGGGGCCCGCTTCGTCGATGCCGGCCGCGGAAATAATCTCTATGTCCCCGGGACCTTCCAACTCAGCGCCGAGTCTGACCGCCAATTCTTTGAGCTTCATGATGACCGTATCCTGTTTCGAAATGAACGTTTTGTCTTCTTGGCTTATTCCTTCTTATCCAGTTCGGCGATGACCTTTTCGGTCAGGTCAAGGTCTTCATCGGCATAGAGAACGGAAGGGACCTCCGCTTTCGAGAGAATGTTGATGGTTTTATTTAAAACCATGGAAACTTTTTCTCTCTTGGCAAGGTCCTTCAGTATGGCGATCATTTTCTGATTGAACTCGTTCGACAATTCCTCGTTCTTTTTCCCAATTTCAGCGCTGAACTCGTCGCGCTTCTTCTGGAAGTCATTGATCTTGCGGCCGAGCGTTTCCTCTTTTTCCTTCTGCGCCTTCTCGTTCAGCAGTTTGGCCTGCTTTTGCTTATTGTATTCCTCCTGCAGCTTCTGCACTTCCGCGGCATCCATGTCCAGAATCTTCTTGCGGCTTTCGTAATATTCACGCACAATGCCCTGGTATTTTTTGCCCAGCTTGGTCTTATCGAAAACCGATTGAGTGTCGACAAAAGCGGTTTTCCCGCCCGCCGCCATGGCGCTCGCGGAAAGCGCCGCCATCAGGACAAATACCATCGCAATTTTCTTCATAAAATTTCCTCCTTAATTGTAGTTGTACGGTTCCGACAGTCCCGGATCATGCCGAGACCGGAATACGTTAAAACAACGCGCCGATGGAAAACTCGAACTGGCTTGCCTGGTCGTCCAATTTCCTGTGCGCAATATAGCCCCATTCGAACTTGAGCGGTCCGAGGGGGGAAAGCCACCAGAACCCCCAGCCGTACCCTGCCCGCAATTCGGAAAACTTTACGGCAGCGCGGTCCGCGTCCGTTGAAAAGCCTCTTCCTATATCGTAGAACAATATACCTTTAAGCCGAGCCGCCGACACGAGCGGGAACGAATATTCAAGATTGAAAATTACTTCCTTGTTGGCGCCGATACGGCTGCCCAGGCCATCCTTCGAAAGCGGCCCATCCGCTCCATACCGGAAACCGCGGACCGTGCTGGGCCCGCCGACATAGAACCGGTCCGCCAGGGGAACGGGTTTGTCGATGAGAGATTCAACATACCCGAACCTGCCGCGCGCCATGATCGTCGTATCCCAGAACAAGGGGAAAAACCAGGCTGAATCGGCAACGGTTTTTACGAAATTCGGGTCGCCGCCGAGCGACCCGCCGGCGTATTCTACAAAGAAGCTGTTCTTCGAGCCGGTTTTCGGATCGAGATAATAGTCTCTCGAATCCCGGGAAACGCTCCAGGTGAGCGCGCTGGTTCGGATTCGATCTCCGTAGTCGTTGATCTGCGTTGTGAGATCGCCAGGCACTGTGGAGGTGACCGCAGTCACCAACGATTCATCAAATCCGTAACGCAGGGAGGTGGAAACATATTCACCGTAGCTTTTTCCTGTTGAGAGAGCGAATCCGTTGGTCTTCAGACTATACCCGTCGAAGTCCTGCGTCTGGTTGTACAAATCAATCTTGCCCCAGACCGGTTTATCGAAGAGATAGGGTTCCATGAAACTCAGCACGTAGAGGTTGCGCGTTCCGGCCTGGCCCCACTGAAGCTTCAGTTTGAGCAGTTGGCCGCGGCCGCCCAGGTTGCCCTGTGTCACTTCGGCCATGCCCACAATCTTGTCCACCGAGCTGTATCCGCCGCCGAGGGAAAGCGTGCCGGTCATTTTTTCCTTGACCTTCACATTCAAGTCCATAATCGCTTCCTGCTGCCTGCGGTCCTGGACGATGTCCACGGTCTCGAAGAAGTTGAGGTTGGTGAGCCTTTCGTAGCTCCGCTTGAGCTGCTTCTTGCTGTACAAATCTCCCTCGTCGAGGCGCATTTCACGCCGGACCACCTTGTCCCGGGTCTTGCTGTTTCCCGTGACATCGATCCTGCCGATGCGCACCTCGCCGCCTTCCTGAATATCGATATTGACGGCGACGGTCCTTTGCTCCTGATCGATGTTGAACTGGGGGATAACGGAGGCAAACGGCCGGGCGATGGTGTCGTAACGGTCGATGATTCTTCCCACGTCCTGCCGGAGTGTGTCCCTGCTGAAGATGTCTCCTTTTTTCAGTTTGATTTCCTTAGCCAGCTCATCGTCGGAAATCAGCTTATTTCCCTTGACCGTCAGGGATCCCACGCGAAACTGCTCGCCTTCCTTGACGCTGATGCCGATGACCAGCTCATTTTTTCTGATAAAGGTTTTCTTCGGTCCCCAGAAATAGCATTCGCGGAACGTGTAATTCTTCGGTTCGATTGTCGGCTCACCTACCTGGACCTGGATATAGCCCTTGTTGAAGTACAGGTTCTGGATGGTTTCCACGTCTTCCTTGAGCTCTTCCGTTCTCAGCGTGCCGCTGTGACCCAGGAAAGAAAAAAGCCAGTACTCCTGGTTTTTGAGAGCGTCTTTTATCTCCGCGGTTTTGAGCGCCTTGTTGCCGGTGATAACGACATCCTCCAGGATCACTTCGTTTCCTTCTTCTATATAGTAGGTAACGTTCCGGTCGCCGCCGCGAAGCTCGGTAACGATCGGCGCCACAACGGCCTGGTAGAACCCTTTATCCTGATATTTGAGCCGGATTTTTTCGGCGTTCTCCTCCACCAGTTGAAGATTGAACGGGGTCCGCGGAAGCAGGGTCAGACCTTCTTTTAGTTTTTCGGTCGCCAGTTCATCGTTCCCCTCAAAGGTTATCTCCCGGATAAGCGGCTTTTCCTGTACGGAAAAAATAACTTTGACCCCGCTTTCAAAGCCTTCGGTCTTTACCTGGATGTCCTCAAAGTGCCCGAGTTGGTACAGCGCTTTGATGTCTTCCTTGAGCAGCGAGGGAGAAAAAACCCCGCCCTCTTTTGTTTTGATCTTCGCGAGGATCGTCGCCGTCTCAATTCTTTTGTTTCCCTGGACCTCAATCAGCGTTACCTTCACGTCCACCGCCGAACAAGGAACAGCAACAAACGATATGAGCAGCACGAGCCATGCTCCGATGGCAGCGAGACGTTTATGCACGAGGCGACATCCTCCATTTTCCGCAATATGAACGGAATACTATAGCATGGAGCAGAGATGCTGTAAACAGAAATTTAAGCGGAGAGCCTGGTCAGGGCTTCATCAGCGAGCAAAAACCCCCGATCCGTGAGCCTCAGCCATTCCCCGGTCAGCAGGAGCAGTCCCGCGGCTTCGAGCGCTGCCGCGTTCTCCTTCAAGCGCTTCAAAAGACCGGTCCCGTGTTCCCGCTCATAGCGGGCAAGGTCCACACCCCGCGCGGTCCTGAGGCCGAGCAGGAGGGACTCTCTGGCCGCAGCCCCGCGGTCCACAAACTCCTCGGCCTCGATTGCCCCCAGACCCGCGGACAGTTGCCGGACATATGCCTCGGTATCGGCGACGTCCGTAGTGCGTTTTCCGGAAAAAAAAGAGGAGGCCGACGGTCCAAGCCCCACGTACTCTCCCCGGTCCCAATAGTGCTGATTGTGCCTGCACTCGAAACCGGGGAGGGAGAAGTTCGATATCTCGTAGCGAAGGTAACCGGCGCTCCGAAGGCTTTGCACTGCATGTTCATACATTTCCGCGGACGCCTCGTCCTCGGGCAGCGTAAGTCTCCCGGATTTTACGCGCTCCGCGAACTTAGACCCCTCGTCAAGAGACAGGCAGTAGGCGGAGATGTGTTCGGGCCGAAGCGCCGCGGCGACGTCAAGCGTTTCTTGCCACTCCAGCATGGTCTGTCCCGGTATGCCGTAGATCAGGTCTATGCTGATGTTGTCGAAGCCCGCGTTTCGCGCGAGCCTGAAAGCGTCCTTAGCCTGTGCCGCGTCGTGTGGCCTTCCGAGGGTGCGCAGCATCCGGTCGGAGAATGACTGGGTCCCCAGGCTGAATCTGTTCACTCCCTGCGAGCGAAGAAACATAAGTTGCCCGCTCGTCGCGGAATTCGGGTTCGCCTCGATGGTAAATTCTGCGGCGGGATCAATCGAGAAGCATTGTCTTATAATGCCGATGACACGCGCGAGTTGCTCAAGCGACAGCACGGTAGGCGTACCGCCGCCGATGTAGACGGTTCTCATGGGCCTGTCGCCGACTTTTTTCGACCAGGCTTCAGCCTCGAGTTGAAGGGCTGAGATAAAGTCGTCTCCGCTCCGGGGCATGTATGCTGTAGAATAAAAACCACAGTAGAGGCATTTTCCGACACAGTAAGGGATATGAATATAGAGAGATAACATATTGATTTACAAATGAAAGGCACGCATAGGCAATGTGGGCTGATGTGTCATATCCGAGTTTATGCAACCCGGATGCCAATACTCGATACCAACCCTCCTTGACCTAAAAACGGCGATTGGAATCAGGGAGAAACACTCACAAAAAACATAATCAGAAATTTAGTTCAGGTAGATTTTCACCTGACACAGTGATGTCGAAATTTGATTTATTTTTTTGAATTATCGGTGTTTATCTGTGTTCATCCGTGGTTAACCGTTGTTTTTAGGTTGAAATAAGTATTTAACCACGGGTTTCTAATCGGAAGCAATCGTGATGATGAGGGCGGACTCGTCGCAATTCGGAAATTTTACGCAGTTCAGGCAATCGGTCCAAATCTTATGGGGCAGGTCTTTTTTGTCCGTATCTTTAAACCCGAGCTTTCTGAAAAATCCATCCTGATAGGTCAGCACAAAAACACGTTTCACCTGAAGTTCCAAGGCTTCCGCCAGACAGCGGCGCACAAGTTCGGCGCCGAGGCCGCGCCCTGCCTTGTCTTTCCGCACGGCAAGCGAGCGAATCTCGGCAAGCCCGTCCCAGCTGATATGGAGGGCGCATACGCCTGCAAGCGAGCCGTCCTCCTCGCTCACGAAAAAATCGCGCAAATGCTCATACAGCTCGTTCAGGGTGCGGGGCAACATCTGCCCCGACTCGGCATATTGATTAATGAGCGCCTGTATGGCCTTGACATCGATCAGCGTCGCTTTGCGTAGCATGAAAAAAATTACTCTGTTGAGCGGATAAAGTCAACAGAAAAGAACTTTCCGGCGTAAATCCATGCGCGGCTGCCGAAGCGCTTCCGGAACAAAGTACTCTTGACTTTAGCGTGTCGATTGGAGTATATTTTAATCAAGCATGAAATTATAAGCGAATTGTTGCGCTGAAGGCGGATGTCGGATAATGATGTTCGAAAAATTTACTGAACGCGGAAGAAAAGTAATCGTCTATGCCCGGGAAGAGGCAGAGCGGCTCCAGAACGATTACCTCGGAACGGAGCACGTCCTCTTGGGGACGCTCCGCGAAGAAGACGGCATCCCGGTTGCCGTGCTCCGCAAAATGGGCATCGACATCGACCAGATCCGAACGGAAGTCGAGCGCAACCTGCCCTCGGGCGGAAATACCCTCACCTTCGGCGACATCCCCTTTACTCCCCGCGCAAAAAAAGTTCTCGAATACGCCGTCGAAGAAGCGCGCCTGCTCGGTCACAACTACATCGGCAGCGAACATCTGCTGCTCGGGCTCATCCGCGAGGAAGAAGGCATCGGGGGCAAGATTCTCCGGAGCTTCGGGGTGAATCTGCTCGGTTCTCGCCAACTCGTCATCAATTATCTTCGTCGCGCGGCCACTCAGGTCAGCGCAAAAAAAAGCGCAACGCCTGCCCTCGACGAATTCAGCCGTGACCTTACCCAACTGGCAAAAGCAGGCAAACTCGACCCGGTCATCGGGCGTGACCAGGAAATCGACCGTGTGCTCCAGATCCTCTCACGCCGCACGAAGAATAATCCCGTCATCATCGGCGAGCCCGGCATCGGAAAAACCGCCATCGTGGAAGGCCTCGCTCAACGAATCATAAACGCGGAAGTCCCGGAGAACATCCTGAACCGGCGCGTGGTATCGCTCGATCTCGGGGCGCTGATCGCCGGCACCAAATACCGGGGCCAATTCGAAGAACGGCTCAAGATCGTCATGAAAGAAATCGTTCAGGCGGAGAACATCATCCTGTTCATTGACGAACTGCATACGCTCGTCGGAGCGGGCGCCGCGGAAGGATCGATCGACGCCTCAAGTATGCTCAAACCGGCGCTTGCGCGGGGCGAGATACAGTGCATCGGCGCCACGACGCTCGATGAGTTCAGGAAGCACATCGAAAAGGACGGCGCCCTCAAACGACGGTTCCAGCCTATTTACGTGCTGCCGCCGAACCTCGAAGAGACCATCAATATCATTAAGGGGCTTCGCACGAAGTATGAGTCCCACCACAAGATCAAGATCACCGACGAAGCGGTGGTTGCCGCCTCACGGCTCTCGGACCGCTACATCACGGACCGGTTCCTTCCCGACAAAGCAATCGACGTGATCGATGAGGCGGGCGCAAAGGCGAAGCTTAACCGGTATACATATCCCGCAGAGATGAAGTCCATCGAGAAGAAGCTCAAGAAGCTCGAACAGGAGAAAAACCTGTTCTCGCGGATCAAGGACTACGTCCGGGTGGAAACGATTCACGAGGAAGAAGACCGCCTTCGGGAGACGCTCGACGGGATTCACAGGGACTGGAAAGACACGCAGGAAAAGAATATTCCCGTTGTCGGTGAAGAGGAAGTTGCCGCAATTGTTTCTCATATCACCGGCATCCCACTCGCGCGGCTCGAGGAAAAAGAAGCTTCCCGTCTCCTGCGAATGGAAGAAGAGCTGCACAAGAGGATCGTCGGGCAGGACGCGGCCATTGACGCCGTATCGCGGGCGATTCGCCGTTCACGGGTAGGACTCAAAACGCGCAAGCAACCCATCGGTTCATTTATATTCCTCGGTCCGACGGGAGTCGGCAAAACCGAACTGGCCCGCACGCTGGCCACATTCCTTTTCGAGAGCGAAGATGCGCTGATACGGGTAGACATGTCGGAATACATGGAGAAGTTCAGCTCATCGAGGCTCGTGGGGTCGCCTCCCGGTTATGTCGGCTATGATGACGGGGGACAACTTACTGAAAAAATTCGGCGTCGTCCTTATTCCGTCGTATTGTTCGATGAAATCGAGAAGGCCCACCCTGACATATTCAACATGCTGCTCCAGGTGCTTGACGATGGGTTCATGACCGATAGTTTCGGCAGAAAAGTGGACTTTAGAAATACCGTCATCATCATGACCTCAAACCTCGGCGCCAGAATGATCGATAAAGACACGACGCTCGGGTTCCAGCAGGATAGTCGCAAGACGCAATATGACAAAATGAAGGAGAATGTCGTTTCCGAACTCAAGAAGTCCTTTAACCCTGAGTTTCTGAACAGGATCGATGAAGTGGTTGTTTTCCATCCGCTGACGCAGGAGCACCTGAGCGAGATCGTGGATATGCTGGTTGAGGAGTTGAACAGTCAAATAACATTGGGCCGCGACATCCGAATCGTCGTGGCGCCGGAAGTAAAAGAGTGGATCATTCAGGAGAATTTCCAGCCTACCTACGGAGCGCGCCCGATGCGCCGCGCGATCCAGAGGTATCTGGCCGACCCCCTCTCGGAAGACATCCTCAGGGGCAGGTTCAAGGATGCCCACAAAGTGTTTGTGACGCTCAAGAACGGCATCATGGAATTTCAGGAAGAGGAAGTCGGCCTGCTCGCTAAAGTTTAGCGGGGCTTGTTCTCGACTTCAATGCCAGCCACATCCACAGTCTAAAGGAATTTCCGCCTCTCGGTCATTCACCTCACTCGGTTTCCTCATTGTTCAGATTTTTTTATCGCGGTCTTCTTGGAACTTCTTCCAACGTAGAGGAACGAAGACAATGCTGAATTCAGCCGCCCTTAAATCGCTTTTAAAACGCCTGCTGAACACCCTGGCCTTTATCAATTTACCGATTGCGAAAAAATTCCTTTTCTTTTCCACGGGGACTCTCTTCTGGCTGGTAGCGACATCGGCAATAAGCTTCGTCATGATTTTTAGTTTAGGCGCCGAGGTCACAAAGCTGGTTGACGTCATAACGCCGCAACAGAAGGTCTTGAGCAGTTGCGTGCGCAAGTTGCGGGGCGCGGGCATCTCCTTGCATCAGATCGCCATCGCGGAAAACAACAAGGAAAGGAACGAGCAATTCCATCGCGCAAAGACGCGCTTGGACGACTGCCTTTCCAGCATGAGCACCTTACGCACTGGCGGTTTGATCAAAGACTATTCGAGAGAGTCCGATGAATTGTACGACGAGTATGCAGTCGCCCGCATCAACAATCCTGAAAATATGAATACGATTGAGCACGCCGTTCAGAGCATCAGAGAACTGTCTAATCTCTTGAGCGAATTTACAAATAGCAGGGGGGAAAACGCTTTTCTGTCGGCAGCTTTAAGAAACCGGCTGTCGGCCTATGATATGCTCACGAAAAATACCGTAGCGGATATCAACAAACTATCTATCGCTTTAAGCACGGAATGGGGAACTGTTTCTGATATTGTTCGGAAAAAATTCAGGGCCGCATTCCTGCTTATTACTTTGGTTTTCCTCCTCGGTGCGTCGCTTTCTATCATTTTCGGCTTGCTGATATCCCGAAACATTGTAATCCCCATTGAAGCGATCATTTCCAGTTTTAAAGCTTTTTCATCGAAAGACCTCACTGTCGCCAGAAAACTCGAAGTTACCTCGAAAGACGAAATTGGCGAACTTGCCGAAGAGTATAATCGACTGCTGGATGCAATCAAAGTAGTCACGTCGTTTAAGAAGATCATCGAGGAAGACGAATCCGTAAATGACATCTACATCCATCTAGGAAACATCCTGACTGAGGAGTTAGGCTTTCACGGTTGCGAGATTTATGAAATATCGATGAGGGACAGTTCTGTAACGGCAACCTACCCTCCCGGCGCGGACATCCTGCAATTGCATTGCGGCGTCGATATTCTTTCAAACGGTGATTTTTGCAGGGCGAACAGAACAGGTCATATGGTCGAGTCGATGGAATACAGAGGCATCTGCAAGCTCTTCCATGAAAAAGAAAGCGACGAGGTGCATTTCTGCATTCCAATCGTTCTCGCAGGCAAAGTGGCCGGTGTAGTTCAAATTACTACGAACAGCAGTGACGCCGGCTCGCCGGATTTTGCAAAAAGATTGCGCACGGCTCAAGAATACATCACGGAAGCCCAGCCGGTTTTAGCGGCAAAGAGAACAATGAGGGCATTTAAAGAGTTATCCCTCAGAGACGGCCTGACCGGCATGTACAACAGGAGGTTCCTCGAAGAAACTGCCGAAAGTTTGACCGCGGGCGTCCGCAGAAGGGCCTCGTCAGTCGGTCTCCTTATGTGCGATTTGGACTTTTTTAAAGAGATTAACGACAAAAACGGTCATGCTGTCGGCGACGCAGTGCTACGGGAGACCGCCGCTCTCATAAAAAATTGCATCAGAAACTCCGATCTGCTCGTGCGTTTCGGCGGCGAAGAGTTCCTGGTGGTGCTCATGGACATGGCATCCGACGTCGCTTTGGAAATTGCCGAAAAAATCAGGACTGCCGTCGAGCGGCAAAAGATCAGCATCCCGGGAGGGGAACTCCAAAAAACAATCAGTATCGGCATAAGCATTTTCCCGAAAGACTCGCAAGATTTCTGGGAGGCTGTAAAATTTGCAGACGTCGCGTTGTATAGAGCGAAAAACCGCGGGAGAAACAGGGTTGTCGTATTTATGCCGGACCTGAGGATGGAGGACGGGTACGAGGCCTCTCATCGTTGAAACAGTAATGGGACGCAGACCTAGCAGGCCCCAATTTTACCTGACGTAAGCTCTTGCTTTTGAGCTTACTCATGTTTATCCGTCGTCGCAAATGCCTTTTAAAGATTATGGTCACCCCGACTTTTCAACATATCGAAGCGCGGCTTCGATCACCTGCAGAGAGGCCTCCGGATTGTCATAGAGCACAAATGCGTTCTTATATGACATCCTATGAAGGAGGCCAGGTTTCTCTTGCGAACGGATCGAATTTAGTTTCATACCCGGAGGCAAAATAGCGAGTCGCGCTGCCGGGCTGAATTCTTCCGCAAAAACCAGATAATCTTCCAAAAAAGGGACCAGCACGCAGAGTTGCTTGATGAGCGTCTGCTTGTCAGGAGACGGACGCTGAGGAGATCGGAACGAAGCCGTAAGCGCTCGCAGACCCGCAGGAGCCGTGGCCCCGTCTTCCTGGCCGTTCAAGGAGAGGGTAAAAAAGTCCCGTGGCCGGGAATAATCGGGGAGAAAAAGCACGTCAAGGGCCATACCGGTAGGTACGACCTCGTCATGGACGCCGATAAATAGCGTAGTCCCTTGCTCGTTCGGCGATGCATTCAGAAGAATTGCACCGGCCTCGACATTTCCTTGGGTGGTCTTGACGCCGCTGACGCGTTTGCCTTCTGACGACAATTCAGAAAATGCCTCGTCGTACCGAATTTCACCGCCATGCTGACGGATAACGCTGGAGAGGTCGTCGCATAACTTTCTGAAACCGCCGTGCAAACGACGCGGCGGCGTATCGCACAGCGTTAAGAGCGCGGCAAGAGAGAGGTCGGCGGCGGGTTTTTGGAAAAAACAAAGGGCTTGGATGTCGAAAAAAGCGCGCAATTCGGCGCTAAAACCATATGTGCGCATGAACCCCGCAGCCGACCGGAACCTC
>JBGPUS010000033.1:0-15465 GCA_041491325.1 Nitrospirota bacterium
ACGGGAAATCCACGACGAACTCGGCCAGACGCTTTCGAAACTGAAGCTCGATATTTCCTGGCTGAAAAAAAGGTTTTTAGCCGATCAGGCGCAGCTCGCTGGAAAAGCCGACAGCATGTCGGACCTCGTTGACAGCACTATCCGGACCGTGCAGAGGATCTCGTCGAAGTTGAGGCCGGGCGTGCTGGATTACCTCGGCCTTTCCGCCGCAATCGAGTGGCAGGCAAAGGAATTTCTGGAGCAGACAGGAATCGAATGCCATGCCGAGATTGACCCGGACGTCGCCGTGGACGACCAGCAAACAGCCATAGCTGTTTTCCGGATTTTTCAGGAAACGCTGACGAACATCATACGTCATGCCAAGGCGAGTCGCGTTGAAGTTGTTCTCAAACAGGAAAAGAACATGCTGCTGCTCCGGGTGGGAGACAACGGCGTGGGCATCCCCGCAAAGAAGGTCTCGGATTTTACCGCGTTCGGGCTCATGGGGATGCGGGAGCGGGCGCGGTATCTGAACGGCGCCGTCAGCATCATGGGCGTTCCGGGCAAGGGCACGGTTGTCTCGGTCCGGATTCCCCTCAACGGAAAGGTGGAACTATGACGCGGATACTCATTGCGGACGACCATGCGATCTTCCGAGAGGGCTTGAAGCAGATCCTCGAGGACATTCCCCATATGGTCGTCGTTGATGATGTCAGCCGAGGGCAAGAAGTCCTTGACCTGATCTCAAAGAACGATTACGACCTCCTGCTGCTCGATATAGCCATGCCGGGTCTGAGCGGGCTTGAAACGCTCAAAATTCTGAAAAGCCGGAAACCGAAGATGCGGGTCCTGATTTTGAGCATGTATCCGGAGGAGCAATACGCCGTCCGCGCTATCAAAGCGGGGGCCGCCGGCTACATAACGAAGGCGAGCGCCTCCGAAGAATTGATAGAGGCCATCAAAAAGGTGTCCGCAGGCGGCAGGTACATCAGCGCTTCCATCGCGGAAAAACTGCTGTTTGACCTTGAACCGGAGCGGCCGCCCCACGAACGGCTCTCCGACCGGGAATACCAGGTGCTCTGCATGATCGCCCGCGGCAAGACCGTGAGCGAAATCGCCGTCGAACTGTTCCTGAGTGTCAAGACCGTGAGCACTCATCGGGTGCATATTCTCGAAAAAATGAAGTTAAAGAGCAACGCCGAGCTCACGAATTACGCCATAAAACGCAATCTTGTCTCCATGACCGATTAACCCCACCCCGGAAATTCCGCTTACAAGCTATATCTATAAGCATAATGCGTGTTGGTCATTAGGACGGTCGCAAACCGAAAAAACCGTTTTTTTCCGCTCTCCTCTATAGGACAAAACCCTATACCAAAATCAGACGTAATCCGATTTCCTATTGCTGCAGGTTCTTCTATTATCCTGTACCGGTAAATATCTGTCGTTGCAAGGCGGCATCGGGCAAGGGAGGTGAAGAGGGAGAATTTGCGGGGCCGTCGGTAAAGAGAGGACACAAATTCTTACTCTCAGCGCTGAAATCCGGCATTACAAAAACAGTTCAGAAGATACTTACTTTAAGGAGGAAAAAACATGGAAACTTGGACTATGAATGTCAACCCGCTAGGGAATATTTTCCTGTCAGCCCTTGTTGCGGCGATCCCGATTTTGTTTCTCTTTTGGGCGCTGGCAATCAAGCGCATGAAGGGCCACGTGGCCGCGATCAGCGCAACTACCATTGCGGTCGTCATCGCCATCGCTGTATACGGCATGCCCGCGAAGTATGCCTTTATGTCTACGTTCCTTGGAGCGGGCTTTGGATTGTTCCCGGTTTGCTGGATCATCATCACTGCACTGTTCATCTATAATATGTCCGTGGAAACCGGGCAGTTCGAGGTCATCAAGAACTCGCTTGCATCCATTTCCGACGACCGCCGCATGCAGGCGCTTCTCATTGCGTTCTCTTTCGGCGCGTTCATCGAAGGCGCGGCCGGTTTCGGCACGCCGGTCGCCATCACGGCCGCCATGCTCGCGGGCCTCGGGTTCAACCCGCTCTACGCGGCAGGCATTTGCTTGCTGGCGAACACGGCCCCGGTGGCATACGGCGCTATCGGTATTCCGATTGTCGTCGGCGCGCAGATTTCCGGCGTCGACCAGATGGCCTTGAGCCAGATGGTGGGCCGCACCTTGCCGTTCCTGAGCGTAATTATCCCGCTCTATCTTTGTATTCTCATGGCCGGCTGGAAAAAAGGCATCGAAGTATGGCCGGCCTGTCTCGTGAGCGGCGGTTCCTTCGCCATAGCCCAGTACCTCTCCTCCAACTTCATCGGTCCCTTGCTCCCCGACATTATCGCATCGATCACGTCGATCATCTGCACGGTCGCTTTCTTGAAATTATGGCACCCGAAAGAAAGCTGGCATTTTGCGGACGAGAAGCCGAGCCTCGGCAGACAGCAGCTCAAGTATACCGGCGGACAGGTCTTTAGAGCCTGGGCGCCCTTTATTATCCTCTGCCTTTTTGTGGCTGCCTGGGGCATCAAGCCGGTCAATGCGGCCCTGAACCAGATGTTTACGATGTTCATGAAGTCATTGGGCCTTGTCGGCCAGTTATTCCCGATCTCCGGTCTCGATAAGATGGTCATCGATCAGGCTTCAAAGCCGAAACCTGCCGCGTTCAATTTTAACCTCCTGAGCGCAGCCGGAACCTCGATCCTTTTTGCCTGGTTCTTCTCGATCCCGGTCATGGGCGCCTCCGTGGGCCAGGCTTTCAAGTCCGCCGGCCACACCTTGAAGACCCTCAAATGGCCGATCTTTACCATCGGCACCATCCTCGGCTTCGCGTACATCATGAATTATTCGGGCATGGCCATCACCCTCGGCTATGCATTCGCGTCAACGGGCGTTGTGTTTCCGTTCTTTGCGGCGTTCCTCGGCTGGCTCGGCGTTTTCATGACCGGCTCCGACACTTCTTCGAACGCCCTCTTCGGCAAGCTGCAGGCGGTAACCGCCGGGCAGATAGGCATTGATCCCGTCATTACCGTCGCGGCAAACAGCAGCGGCGGCGTGTGCGGTAAAATGATCTCCCCGCAGTCCATCTCCGTTGCAACGGGCGCCACCGGCATGGTGGGCCATGAGTCGGACATCTTCCGCTTCACCTTGAAGCACTCCATCATCCTCACCGCGGTCATCGGTGTGATGGCAATGCTGCAGGCTTATGTATTTACCTGGATGGTGCCGGTTTATCAGAAGGCCGTAGCCGCGGTCCCGGCGGCAGTCGCCGCCGCAGCCCTGCCTGCAACCAAGGCGGCGGTCGCAACCGCGCCGACCGTAACCGCACTGGCTCCCGCGGCAGCTCCTGTCGTCGTGCCCCCAGCCATCAATCCGGACGGTCTTCTGTGGCTTGGCATTGCTCTTGCCGTCGTGGTGCTCGTCACGATTGCCTCACGGGTTCTCGGTAAGAACCTGGAAGGCGATGCCGGCGGTAAGGCTGAAGTGCATTTTCACTAAGTAATTCCTAAAAGACAGGGGCGGGTAATTCCCCGTCCCTGTCTTTGCTTTATTACAAAGAGCGATAGTAACTATTTCGACGCAGGCCGGTCTTTATCATCATAAATCATGCCACGGGCGGAGGGCTGTTCCACCCGTGATTTTTTAAGCGAGTGTTTTCGGAAACATAAAGATTCATATAAAGACATCCAAAGAATCAGAGGCAGCGCCGCACTCTGGCGCCATCAGGTCCGGACCACAGGACCTATAAATCGAGAAATCAACCCCCTCCTCGTACCGAATCAAAGAGAAGGGGATGGGTTCCATTTAGCAGTTCCGCAACCATTGCGGTAAAAAGGGAGGCAAGCATGTTTGACCTGTTTAAAGCAAAGGCCGAAGCAGCAGGCAACACCGAAGTTCGCCGGTTTGCGACGAAAGCCGAAGCGCTCGATTTTATCGAAGGATATATCAAAAAAGAAGAAATCAAGGACGTTGTCGGATCTTACGCGGTCTGGGCAGACAGCCCCTTCCTCACAGGAGTAAACACTAAGGCCCTTGCGGCAAAGGTGCCGGGTCTGAAGTTCGACGTAACCCCGGAACTGGCACGGGGGTCAAAGATCGGCATCACCCAGATGGAGTGGGGTATCGCCAATACCGGCACCCTGGCGCAGGATTCCACAAAGGCCGAACAACGGCTGGCCTCCGCCCTGTCATGGATTCATATCATGCTGCTTCCCAGTGACCGTATCGTGGCCGACCTGCCGGCGTTCATGACGAAAATGCATCCGAGCACGAGCAACTATATCGCGCTGATTACCGGACCGAGCAAGACCGCCGACATCGAACGCGTACTCGCCATCGGGGTCCATGGCCCCGAGCGCGTGGTCATCGTCTGTGTCGATGAATTGGGAGGTAAAAACTAATGAAAAAGGACTTTAAACAATCCATAACCAAGGCCCTCAAGAACCAGAACCTTGCCGGCATTCTCGACCGGTGGAATTATCCGGCCACGCGCGCCGCGGCTTACGCGGGCATCGATTTCGAGGCGCTCAGGAACCAGATTGCCGAGATCAAAGGCAGCGCCGCGGGCCGGCTTGAGGAGCTTGCCGAGCAGTTTAAGAAATCGGCGGAGGCCAAGGGCGCCAAAGTGTTCCGGGCAAACAGCCCGCAGGCAGCCAAGGACTACATCACGAAGCTCTGCAAGGAAAAAGGCGTTCAGAAGATCGTCAAGTCAAAGTCCATGGCGTCCGAAGAGATTCATCTGAACGATCATCTCGCCAAGAACGGCATTCGCGCGGATGAAACGGACCTCGGCGAATGGATCGTCCAGCTTGCTCACCAGCGGCCCTCGCACATGGTCATGCCGGCCCTTCACCTGACCAAGGAAGAGGTGGCGGACCTTTTCAGCAAAGAAACCAAGCAGCCGATGTCCAACGATATCCAGAAGCTGGTGAAAGTGGCCCGGAAAGAGCTTCGCGGGAAATATTTCGAGGCCGACATGGGCATGTCGGGCGCGAACATCGCCATAGCCGAGACCGGCACCCTCGTGATCTGCACCAATGAAGGCAACGCGCGTTTGTCCGGCTTGCTTCCGAAGACGCACGTGATCCTCGTGGGCCTTGAAAAACTGGTTGCGAACTGGACCGACGCGGCGCCGATCCTGGTCGCGCTTCCCAAGAGCGCAACCAGCCAGCTCATCACCAGCTATGTTTCCATGATCAGCGGCCCGTCTCAGAACACGGACGGCTCGACAAAAGATCTCCATATCGTTCTTATGGACAACAAGCGGACCGAGATGGCGAGAGACCCGAAATTCAAGGAGGCGCTCCAGTGTATCCGTTGCGCGTCATGCCTGAACGTCTGCCCGGTCTACCGCCTGGTGACCGGCCATGTCTTCGGCCATGTCTACACCGGCGGTATCGGCACGATCCTTACCGCATGGTTTAACGAGCTTAAACAGGCGGAGGAGATCCAGGGGCTCTGCATCCAGTGCGGCCGGTGCAAGGAGATTTGCCCGGGCAAGATCGACATTCCCGAATTGATCGTTGAACTTCGCCGCCGGCTTGTCAAAGAGCAGGGCCTGCCGCTGATCCAGAAGGCAATATATTCGGTCGTGAACAACCGCAAGCTGTTCCACACGATGCTGCGCACCGCCTCCATCACCCAGAAGCCGTTTACCAGCGGGGGGTTCATCCGGCATCTGCCCATGTTCCTGTCCAGCTTGACGAAGGACCGCAGCCTTCCGGCGATAGCGGACGTCCCCTTCAGGGACGCCATCAAGAAGCTCAAACAGCCGAAGAGCAAGGAAAAGGCCTCATTCTATGCGGGATGCCTTATCGACTTTTCCTATCCCCATATCGGTCAGGCGGTCGTCAAGGTGCTGAACAAGGCCGGCATCGAGGTTGTTTTTGCCGACGAGCAGACGTGCTGCGGCGCGCCCGCGCGCTATGGCGGGGCCTTCGACGTCGCGGCGAATAATGCAATCGACAACATCAAAGCCTTGAACAATCCCGAGGTATCGTACGTTGTTTCAGCCTGCCCGACATGCACGGTCGCGCTTAAGCACGAATTCGTCAACACGCTTCAAAGCGAGGGCAAGACCGAGTGGCTTCCCAAGGCCCGGGAGCTGGCGGAAAAGTCCATGGACTTCTCGACGCTCGTCATGAAGCTGGTAGGCGAAGGACGGCTTTCACAGAAGGACGCAAAGAATCTGGGAAAACTGACGTACCACGACTCCTGCCATCTCAAGAGGACGCTGCACGCCACCGAGGCTCCGCGCAAGCTCCTGACGGGGTCCGGCTATGAGCTGTCCGAGATGCTGGAGTCAGACATTTGCTGCGGCATGGGCGGTTCCTACACCATAAAGCAGCCGGAGATCTCCGCCGTCATTCTGCAGCGCAAGCTTGAAAATATACACAAGACCGCGGCTGGAACGGTTGCGATGGACTGCCCGGGATGCGTGATGCAGATACGGGGCGGCCTGGACAAAGAAGGAAGCACGATCAGCGTAAAGCATACGGCGGAACTCATAGCGGATAGTATTGACTAAAGGTGGTCGCAACGGCGCATCACAAGGCGGCCCGTGCGGCGCGGTATGTCGTGTAATTGCGTTTCAAAATACGTAACTGGCCGCTTTTTCCGGACGTCCGGAAAAAGCGGCTTTTTAACGTTCGGGCGTCAGCGGACCGCACCCGGGGGCCCGCGCGAATGTCGTTGATGCTCGTAAGCGATTCCCGTGAGAATGCGGGGCGTCCATGGCCGATCGGTGGCCTATCGTTCCCATGAAATAGGCGCCTCCGTTATAATTTTCATTATATCATCATAATTTTCGTTATGATTGCCGGATCATACTGAAAAACAAGCAAAAATTTTTTAGTCCGGAGCCAAACTATAATTTTAATTATATTTTATTGGCGAAGGGCTTGTCAGAAAAGCTTGACAATACAAGGAGAAGCGGAGGGCATTACTGTTTGGTATATTAATTGCTTTTATATTGTTATAAGCGATCTGCAGCACTCGTCCGTTTTGCAAGATTTGGGTCTTCGCTAAGGCGTGTTTTGCAAACCGCCTGCGCGCGCGCCGTGCGCTACCGATCAGGAGGAGGTAATTCATGTACATATACGCAGTTGAAAAAGATGTGCCGATACCATCACGGAGGGGACGGTGCAAGGGAGGAAGCAAGTATCCGTTCATGACGATGGAAATCGGAGATTCGTTCATCGTGGAATGCGCGCCAGAAAATCGGAGAAAGATAGGCATCAACATTATGTGTTCCGCACGCCGCTATAAACCACGGTTATTCGTATCGCGGCGGCTTGAAACCGGAGTGCGCTGTTGGAGACTTGAATAATAAAACGGATCGACGACAAATTCAGGACAGGACTTTTCCCCTTAGTGTAGTGCCCCCCGTCAGCACGAATAAGCGCCGCAGTCAACAGGATCAAGGCTTTCCCAAATAATTCCCCGGTGGGTCCGCGGCGGCCCTTGCACCGGGGACTTTTCCTGCCCTTCAGCTTTTCTTTGAATAAGCAATTACCTATATGATCATTAGGAAATTTTATGAAAACCGCCGGGTTTTTTCTTGACAAAAAACACTGGTTCCTGTAAATTTTCTGTCATTCTGAATAGTAAATCAATCTACAAGGAGCGAATGTATGCTCGAATCACCCTTGCTGCTTCCGGAATTGCATCATATACCAGCGCACGTGACCTACTCGTGGTTGGCCATGTTGATCCTGATCGGGTTGGCGCTGGTCGCACGCCTCTCGCTTAGGAAAACGGCGCCCACGGGAATCCAGAACTTTTTTGAAGTCGTCGTCGGCGGGTTAGAGAACTTCGTCGTGGACACCGTGGGGCCCGAAGGCAGGCCCTTCATGCCGCTTCTCGGCACGCTCTTCCTCTTCATTGTCGTGTGCAACCTTCAAGGGTTAATTCCCGGATTCGATTCACCGACCGCGAATATCAATACAACGCTTGCGCTCGCGCTCGTCTCCTTCGCCGCGACCCACTATGTCGGCGTGACACGGCACGGGTTTGGATACGTCAAGCATTTCATGGGACCGATGCCGGTCCTGGTTCCGCTTATGTTGCCGATCGAAATAATAAGCCATTTTGCGCGCGTGATGTCGCTCACCTTCCGTCTTTTCGGCAATATGGTTGCAAAGCACATCCTGCTGGTTGTGTTGTTTGTTCTGTTTCCCTATTTTCTGCAGGTCCCGATCCTGGCGCTGGGCCTTCTTGTGGCCTTTGTGCAGGCATTCGTCTTCATGCTGCTGAGCACGCTGTATATCGGCGGCTCCATCGAGGAAGCGCATTTGGGCGGTGAGCACCACTAAGAGCACATTACCCCGGGGAACGAGTTCCCTGAAGGGAGTACCCGGGTGGTTGTACGCCGGTAATATCCGGATGGAAATTCATACTACTTTTGAAGAAAGGAGGCGAATCAATGAAAAAAATTACTGCAATCATTTTCCTGGTATTTTGTCTGATGCTTGTTGCGACAGCGGTCTTCGCGGCGGAAGCAGCGACCCCGGATGCGGCAAAGCTGGCGTTCTTCGGAACCGTTGAAGCAGCAGCTGCGCTCGGAATCGGCATCGCAGCCGTCGGAACCGGTATCGGCATGGGTCTCGGCATCGGCCGGGCCTGCGAAGGTATCGCCCGCAACCCTGAGGCGTCGGGAAAGATCATGACCACCATGATCGTCGGTCTGGCCCTCGTCGAATCGTTGGCGATCTACGCACTGGTCGTGATCCTCATCCTGCTCTATGCAAAACCCTTCGGCGTCTAATAACAGCCGGGCGGCAACATCGATGTAAATAAAAAGGGGCGGTTTATCCGCCCCTTTTTAAATTTTTCCCGCCTCGACTATTCTCAGAGGTTCTTGGCCATTTTCAAAATACCCCACGTCTGGCCAGGCGCACTGCGCCGGGCCGGTACCGGCGACGGCTTCTTATGATAATTGATGTCGCCGAGCACTTTTATTTCGCCGCCGATTTTTGCGCCGCCCATGACCCTTGCGTTACCGCCTATCTCGGCCCGTTCGAACACTTCGGTAGTGCCGCCCACGATCGCTTCGCCGTAAATAGCCGCGGCCCCGTAGATCTTAGCGTCCCCCATTATTTTTGAGCTGCCGAAGATCCGCGCATTTCCGAAAATATCGGCATTGCCGGAAATTTCCGCATTATCAAAGATCCAGGCATTGCCGAAGACGCATACTTTGCCATACAGCTTGCAGTGGCCGCAGATTTTTGCGAACGGGCCCACATAGACGCTTTCCGCCACCTGGGCCGTCTCGGCCACCATGCCGCCGCCGTTGAGGTGGTGATGATATTTCATTCCATCGATCTCTACAACCGGTTCAGTCGAAAATACCTTGACGTCCATGGTAAGCCTCCGCAAATACTGTTTATCGTATGAACATAAAAAAAGCAGTTAACCACACCCTACATTCGCGCTTCGCACTCATAAGCGTTGGGTGCAGGCTCGTAAACACTGATAATTCGAAAAAGGAAATCAAATTCCCGGATCACGTAGTCGGTAAAAACCTTAAACCAATTACATTACAGATTTTGCTTTTCATCAGACATATCGATTTCAACAAATTTGCCGCCCCCGGCCCTGTTCTGAAGGAACGAGTGCCAGGTGTTCATGGTCTCACGCATGCGCGAAACGACGCGCTGAATGCTGAGAACCGGGAGCGGACAGAGCGTGATAGTCAACGACAGGAGGCAGAACACTAAGGTGTTTCTCAGACTTATGAGCAAGAATTCATTCATTGTTGGCTCCTCCCGAGGAAGCAAACAGGGCCGAAGCCGGCCTAAGCAGACTTACACAGTTCTGCGTGACCGAAATCTTCGTCGTGCTTGCCGCTCATTAATTCCCGCGCATACTCAAGCTCGCCTTCTTCTGCAAATGCTATTGCGGTAAAAAGTTTTTCCATTCTGTCCATGAGCTGTTTCATACTGTCACCTCCTAGGGTTTTATTTGCTTAGTTACCATGTTATACTGCATTGTCAGTGCCAACAGTTAATCTTTTGATAAAATGAGACTTTATGAAATACCAAAGGACATGGTGCAATTAATTAGTACACAACGAGTTGCGAACAGTCGTTGTGAAGGGGGAATATACTAATAAAATCTTGATTTGACGTGTGCAACAAATAATTGCTGCACGTGTTCGGATAATAGTAAAATGGTCTTTCAGCAAGTATCGCCGACCATCACTGTGAGATAGGGCTATCAGATAGCATCAATACTAATTCGCCATAAAATATAAGTCATTGATTATTGTGGTTATTATGCTCATAATTTGTTATACTGCTGCAGCTGTTAATTTTTTCTATTCACGTAAGGAGTTTACAAAACAATGACTACCAAGAGCAATGTCCGGGTTCGTTTTGCTCCGAGTCCCACGGGCGCTCTCCATATCGGCGGCGTGCGGACCGCGTTGTTTAACTGGCTTTATGCCAGGCACAACAACGGCACATTTATACTGCGGATCGAGGACACGGACCAGACGCGTTCAACCGATGAGTCGATCAAAATTATTCTCGACGGAATGAAATGGCTGGGCCTCGACTGGAATGAGGGGCCGTTCCGCCAGACCGAACGCTTGGACATCTACCGGGCCCATATCGACACGCTGCTCAAGGAAGGCAGGGCGTACTACTGCTACTGCACGCCCGAGGAGCTCGATGCGCGAAGAAAAGAAGCCATGGCCGCGGGCAGGCCGCCGAAATACGACCGGAAGTGCCGGTCCCTCACGGCCCCTATCGAAGGAAGGACGCCGGCCGTGCGTTTTCTCTCCGCCGATGAAGGACAGACGATTGTGCGCGACCTGATCCGTGGAGCCGTGACGTTCGAGAACCAGCAGCTGGACGATCTCATCATCCAGCGCTCCGACGGCCTGCCTACGTACAATTTTGCCGTTGTGGTGGACGACGTGACCATGGACATCACGCACGTTATTCGCGGCGACGACCATTTGAACAATACCCCGCGTCAGATCCAGCTTTATCAAGCGCTTGGGTTTGAGCCGCCGAAGTTCGCGCATTTGCCGATGATCCTGGGTTCGGACAAGACAAAGTTATCAAAGCGCCATGGCGCGACCGCGGTCACCGAGTACATTGATCTCGGTTATCTGCCCGAAGCGCTCGTGAACTATATCGCCCGTCTCGGCTGGTCGCATGGCGATCAAGAGATTTTCTCGCTCCAGGAGTTGATCGATGCGTTTACGCTTGAAAGCGTGGGCAAGGCGCCCTCGGTATTTAATCAAGAGAAGTGCGTATGGCTGAACCATCACTACATTCAGCAGGCGGACCCCGGCAGGCTTGCGGGCCTGGTGCTCGACCTATTGAAGAAGGACGGCGTGGTGAAGCAAGGCAGCGAGCCGGACCTTGAGTGGTTCAAAAAACTCGTCAAGATTCTTACGGAGCGCAGCCACACGCTCGTGGAGATGAAGAACGCCGCAATTCCCTTCCTGGTCGACGATATCCAGCTTGACGAGAAGGCAAAAACAAAACACCTGACCCCGGATGTAGCTCCGTTGCTGATTGAGCTGGCAACAAAGCTCAAGACCGTGGAGCCCTTCACGCATACGGAAATCGAGCCGATATTCAATGCACTCGTAGCTGAGAAAGGAATCAAGCTCGGCAAGATCGCCCAGCCTGTTCGCGTGGCCCTCACCGGAGGCACGGTCAGCCCCGGTATCTATGAAGTGATCGAGGTAATGGGAAAAGAGAAGACGATCAAACGGATCGAGGCAGCTGCTGCGGGGATCAAATAAGATAGAAACATTCTGAAAGGTGACGGTAATAACATATCATTATTTTTCTCCTTGAGTTTTTTGACCATGACGTATGGACAGATTAAAGCGTGTTGATGAAACAAAGGACAAAAAAAACTTCCCTAGCTAAAATTACCCGTCCGAAAGTGTCCGGGGTATTGGAGCGGATGCGGCTGTTCGCGTTGCTTGATGAAGCGGCTACAAGGCCGGTAACCTGGCTGTCCGCGCCGGGCGGATCGGGCAAGTCGACCTTGGTCGCCAGTTATCTCGACGCGCGCGGACTTCCCTGCATCTGGTATCAATGCGATGAAGGTGACTCGGACCCCGCCACATTCTTCTATTACATGGGGCTCGCAGCCAAGCAGGCGGCGCCGCGCCACAAGAAACCGCTTCCACTGCTGACGCCCGAATATCTCGCCGGCATTCCCACCTTCACCAGACGGTATTTCGAAGCTCTCTTCAAGCGGGCCACAACCATCGTTTTCGACAACTATCAGGAAGTGCCCGTTGACTCCCCGTTTCAGGATATGATCGCCACCGGGTTTGACACAGTCCCTGTCGGCGTCCATATCGTGATCATCAGCCGCGTCGAGCCGCCGCCTGCATTCGCCCGCCTGCATGCCAATGGAAAAATCGCGCTGCTTGGACAGAACGACATACGATTCACCTTTGGCGAATCCAGAGAACTTGCACAAGGCCGCATACCGAATCTGGACGATGCATACATCAAAGCCCTGCACGAAAAGACAGAAGGCTGGGCAGCGGGAATAATCCTGCTGCTCGAACGGGGGGAATTTGACGGGACAGTGGCCGAATCCGCATATGACAAGGTATTCGACTATTTTGCCGGAGAGATATTCAACCGGGCTGAAAAAGAGGTTCAGGACTTCCTGCTGAAGAGCGCTTTTCTGCCCGCACTAAACGTCACGCTGGCCGAGAAGCTGACTGGTGCCGGCAACGCGGGCCGCATACTTTCGGCATTAAATCGGCAACATTTTTTTACGGAAAGGCTTTCCGGCAGCCGACAGGATTACTGTTACCACCCCCTGTTCAGAGCATTTTTACTCAACAGGGCGAAGAGCGAGTGTACTCCCGATGAATTGGCTGCTGTACAGTGTAAAGCTGCCCTGCTCCTTGAGCAATCCGCTTATATTGAAGATGCCGCGCAGCTTTACAAAGAAGCCGGAGACCATCAGGGTCTTTGCCGGATGGTTATGGCCTATTCCCGTCAACTTCTGACGCAGGGGCGTCGCAAAACGCTCGAGGAATGGATTACCTCCATCCCCGCTGAGCTTGCGCAGGACAGCCCATGGCTTCTGTACTGGACCGGCATGTGCTCGTTTCCTCTGGACATGCCGCGCACCCGGGAATATCTCGAAAAGGCCTTTGCGTTGTTCAGATCCGCGCATGACCCGGCAGGCATATACCTTTCATGGGCGAGTATTGTAGACACGTACGCTTTCGGGCTGGACGAATGGAAACCGCTTGATGACTGCATCACGATCTTTGAGGACCTTCGAAAAACTTACCCTGTCTTCCCGTCGAAAGAAATCGAACTCATTGTATCGTCCAGGATGCTCATAGCGCTGACATTCAGAAACACGGACCAGCCGCAGAGAGTGCACCGATGGCTGGAACGAGTGACCGGGCTCCTGCATGAAAGCCCCTCTTTCGACATTCGGATGGACACGGTGTTTTCGATGAGCATTTACTACCTCTGGAAAGGAGAATACGAGAAAAACAACGTTCTCCTCGAACAGGCCGAAGCCGCAATTCGTATCCGCAAGCCAGCGCCCTTTCCGGTCATCCGCGCAAAACTTATGAGGGGCATCCATTACTGGATCACCGCGCAGTATGAGGCAGCCCTGCGGACCCTCTCCGAAGGGCTTGAGCTCTCCGCAAAAAGCGGCGTGCATGTCTTTGACTCCCTGCTGTGGTGTTTCAAGGCAGCCGCGGAAATGGCCCCAGGCCACACGGCGCAAGCCGCAGTCTCGATGAAAAACCAACTGTCATCAGCCGCGGGTAATACGCTGGACACGTACTTCTATCACATCTACGCCGCATGGCGCGAACTGCTGAATGATAATCCCTCCAGCGCAGCCGGGCATCTCGAGGCCATTGCTCCGACAGTCGAAAAAATAGGAACGCCCTATTACCATGCGCTCTGGAATATAGGCATGGCGCAGACCGCCTTCCTGCTGGATCGCACAAAGGACGCAAAAACACACATCCACACAGCGCACCGGATCAGCCTGATGATCAGGAGCCATGTTATGGAGTGGTACAGCCTGCTCATCGAGGCGTGGTTTCTTTTGCGGGAAGGCAGTAAAACAAAATGGCGGCAGGCGCTTCGGAGCGGGCTTGCTCTGGGCAGGCGGTACGGGTACGTACATCTTGAATTCTACCTACCGCAGGTCATGCAGTTGCTCTGCGCAGAGGCGCTGGAGGCAGGGATAGAACCGAAGTACGTGAAGGCGCTGATCGGAAAACTGGGGCTGACTCCCCCGCAACCTCTTAACCCTACCTCGCTCCTCTCCATGGATAAGGAGAGGATGGGTGGGGTTAGTTACCTTGAAGACTGGCCCTATCCGATAAAAATAAACACCCTTGGCAGGTTTGAACTCATCAAAGACGACAAACCGCACGCATTTACCGGAAAGGTCCAGAAAAAGCCGCTTGAAATGCTCATGGCCTTGATCGCCTTGGGCGGCAACAATGTGCCTGAAGAGCGGTTGACCAGCGCGCTCTGGCCCGATGTTGACGGCGACCTTGCGCATAAATCGTTCGAGACCACGCTGGGACGGCTGCGGCTGCTGCTCGGCGGGGAAGACCGCATCACGTACAGCACACGGCAACTGACCATCAACCCGCGCAGCTGCTGGGTGGACAGCTTTGCGGTGGAGCGTCTTTTTGAAGACATGCGGGCAGCCCCGGAGGACCAGGCAGCGCTGCTCCGCGAAAAAGCCATCGGTCTGTATAAAGGGCCCTTCCTCCCTTCAGACGCCGGCCTGCAATGCATCGTCTCCTGTCGCGAAACGCTCCAAAACAAAATGCTCCGCGTTCTTCGTGCAACAGGCCGCCATTATGAGCAGTCAAGTCAATGGGAAAAAGCCGTCGGATGTTACGCGAAAGGGATCGAAACGGACAACCTTGCCGAAGAATTTTATCAGCGGCTCATGGTCTGCTATAAACACCTCGGAAGGCACGCGGATGCGGTCAAGGCATACAAGCGCTGCAGCAGTCTGCTTCAGTCCGAACTCGGCATAGCTCCTTCCGCTGAAACCGAAGCTGTCTATTCCTCCATTATTCAGAAGCAATAAGCCTAACAACGGCATTTGACACTGATAAAAGCGAATAAAAAGCAGATAACAGCGGATTTTTTTGTTTATCGGTTCACCCACAAGGAGAAAGCTTTGTTTCAGGATTTATCCGCCTTTATCATATGTTAATCCGATTCTTCAGTGTCCAACTGCTCTTTTAGGATAAGCCACCTTTAGTCCTTTTCCCTCTTTTTTCACGAATCGACGCCCAGATGAACAGCACTTCAACTCGCTGAAAACACCCCGTATCTCAAAAAATCCTATCGCCTAACCTATTTTTTTTCCAATAAGACCGCACCTTTTCTCATCTGTGTGCAATCTGTGGGTACTCCCGTGGTAAGATCGCCGCATTATGACAGAATTATCAACATCAGAGAGTTTTATCGTCCGCATATA
>JBGPUS010000034.1:0-14760 GCA_041491325.1 Nitrospirota bacterium
CGATCTGATCGCCTGGCGGCATTCATAATCGCTCTTCGCGGTCACCGAACAGGTATTGATGACGTAGACGTCCGACTCCCCGCCAAAAGGCACGATCGTGTCGCCGCGCGCCTCAAAGTCCCGTCTCATGACGTCCGTTTCAAACTGGTTGATTTTGCATCCGAGCGTGGTAAAAGCTATTCGCATATCGTTCCGGTGAGAGAGCTTGCGCCTGCAGACGTGATCTTTACCTGGACAAGAGAACCGATGAGGTCAACGGGTCCCGCGATGTTTACGGCTTTGTTGCCCCGGGTCCTACCGGAGAGCTTCCCGCCCTTCTTGCTGAAGCCGTCGATAAGGACCTCCAGGACTGCTCTGATCAGTTCTTTGTTCCGCGCCATGCCGATGGACTTCTGAAGTTCTAGCACCTGATCCAGCCGCTCTTCTTTAATCGCATCGGAAAGATGATCAATAAGTTTGAGCGCGGCGGTTCCCGGCCTCTTCGAGTATTTAAATGCGAAAAGTCCGTCGTACTGCACGTCCTTGATCAGTTTCAACGTCATCTCAAAATCTTGGTCAGTCTCTCCGGGGAAGCCGACAATGATGTCCGTGGTAAGCGCGATATCCGGCACGGCCAGTCTCAGTTTATCGACTTTCGACAAATATTCTTCTCTCGTGTAGCGTCTGTTCATTGCGCTGAGAACAGCATCGGAACCGCTCTGGACCGGCAGATGCAGGCACTCGCAGACCTTCGGCAGCTCGCGAACCGCCGAGATCAGCCTGTCGGACAGGTCCCGGGGGTGCGAGGTCACGAATCTGATCCGTTCGAGGCCCGGGACCTCGTTCACCAAGCTCAAAAGCGACGGAAAATCCACGCCCTTTTCCAGGCCCTTGCCGTAGGAGTTCACGTTCTGGCCCAGCAGCGTAATTTCCTTGTAGCCGTTCCGCACCAACTCGCGCGTTTCGCTCACGATGTCTTCGGGGGGCCGTGATCGCTCTCTGCCCCGAAGATACGGCACCACGCAGTAGGTGCAGAAGTTGTCACACCCATACATGATGGATACCCAGGCTTTTAACTTGTCAACGCGCGACGCGGGCAGGAGTTTCAGGTGATACCCCGCATCTCCCGTGGTGTCGACAAGCGGCGCGGACCACGACGACTTCTTCTCGACCATGTCCGGGAGCTTTGCTATGTCGGAAGGCCCGAACACCATGTCGACATAAGGAGCGCGAACAAGGATGTTCCCGCCCTCCTGCTGCGCAATGCAGCCCGCGACGGCTATTTTGAGACCCGGCCTCGCAAGCTTTAATTGTCTCAAACGGCCGAGTTCGCTGAAAAACTTCTGTTCCGCCTTCTCGCGGATGCTGCACGTATTCAGGATGATCAGGTCCGCGTCCCCAGGCTCCGGCGCGTGGGCGCAACCCTGCGCCTCCAGGACGCCGGTCATCCGCTCGGAGTCGTGCTCGTTCATCTGGCAGCCGAAGGTGATAATATGAAACGATTTCATGCCGGCATTATAATCCGCTGAAGGAAGTTAAACAAGAGGCAACTCATGCGGGGTAAAGGGATTATGACGAGATCGTCAAGCGGACGGCTTCTCCCCGCTTCGACGATAGGACGGTCCGTGCGTTTTGCTTGAACACGAATACTTCAATGGCGCCGTTGCCGTTGACGATGGCGCCCGGTTCTCCGGGCGCGGACTCCGCATAGAATTTCTTGAGGCCTTTTATTTCTCGGCCTGCTATGCTGATGACCGCGGAGCCGAGCTCGGCCCCCGCCGGAAGGGTCTGGATATCCTTGAAAGTGATATTTGTGATCATATTGCCGTAGCGGTCGACATGAATGACATGGCCGTCGATGCTGTTCTCCGCAATTTTCGGCGCGGGGACATTCAGCTTTACAAAGTCGGTTATTTCCTCGCCGAAGTTCCCGGAAGGGATGCCCTTTCCAAGCCACGCGGCAACCGGCGCAAAGATGTCCCTTCCATGGAACGTCGGGCCGGGGTTCGGGAGAAAATAATGCTCCGAGGTAACATGGTGGACGCGGAGCCGTTCCGCTTCCTGGTAAATCAGTGTGAATAAACCATTGTCCGGACCGACGAAATAATAACTTTCAGTCACAACAATGATCGGCCGTCTTGCGCTCCCCACGCCGGGGTCTACGACGGCAAGATGCACGGTGCCTTTCGGAAAATGGCCGTACGCGGACTTCAGGGTAAATGCGCCTTCCCATACGTCTTGAGGCGCGATTTCGTTCGATATGTCGATAATCTGGGCTTGCGGGTTTATTTTTAGGATTACGCCCTTAACGCTTCCCGCAAAAGCGTCTTTCCCGCCGTAATCACTCGTCAGTGTTATGATTGCAGACATCAATTCCTCGGTAACGTTGGAAATTCAAAAAAAACTTGAACGAATAATATCAGTCCGCCCCAGCTTTGTCAACCCAAAGATAGGCAGCCACAAAGTGTTTGACAAACCACACGGCGCGATGTAAAATCAACCCCTTGTAAGCCATCAGTGCAGCTCCTTTCTTTTGGCAAGGTCATGCAACCGGGGGCCGAAGCTGAGCGGGAATCATAAGATGTTTGTTCCCTTCGGCGCATTTTCCGGCCATCCACAGAACGATAAATCATGAATTTAAACTCAACACAAACAGGGCGTCTTGAAATGCGCGAGCTCGTTCTCTTGACGGTCCTCTGCGGCGTCTTCTTCACCTTCATGCTCGGGAACCGCCCCCTGTCCGTGCCGGATGAAGGGCGGTATGTCGAGATCCCGCGCGAAATGGCGCAGACCGGCGATTACCTCACCCCCCGTCTAAACGGCGTCAAATATTTCGAAAAGCCGGTCCTGTTCTACTGGCTTGAGGCGTTCTCGATAAAACTCCTGGGCATGCACGAATTTACGCTCCGCCTCTGGCCGATGCTGTTCGCCCTGTTCGGTTGTCTCGCCGTTGCGGTTGCCGGCGCCCGGCTCTTCGGCCGCCCGACCGGCCTGCTGGCCGCCGCGGTGCTTGCCACAAGCCTCTTATATTATGCCTTCAGCAGAGCGATCATCCTGGATATGCCGGTTTCTATTCTGCTGACGGTAGCACTCTTGTCTTTTCTCATCGGCACGCGCGAAACACCGGGCCTTAAACGGCGGCTGTACCTGTGGTGTTTCTATGCCTTCTGCGCGCTGGCGGTTTTGTGCAAGGGGCTGATAGGCATTGTCATCCCCGGCATGATAATCGGCGCATGGATACTGCTCTTAGGGGAATGGCGTCTCCTCAAGACCATCTACCTCCCCTCCGGTCTGGCCTTGTTTCTGCTCATCGCCGCGCCGTGGCACATCCTCGTGGGCCGGGTTAATCCCGAGTTTTTTAATTTCTACTTTATCCATGAGCACTTTCAGCGCTATTTGACCAAGGTGCACGGCCGGTATCAGCCGGTCTGGTTTTTCGCTCCCATTGTGCTCCTGGGTCTGTTCCCGTGGAGCGCCTTTCTTGTCCAGGCTATCAATTGCAGCATTCCCTCTTCCTGGCGCGAACGTCATGAACATCGGGATGCTCTCTTTCTCATGCTCTGGGCCGGTCTCGTATTCATCTTCTTTTCGATCTCTGACTCGAAGCTGGTCCCCTATATTCTGCCGGTTTTTCCGCCCCTCGCGCTTTTGATCGGGCGTTATTTTGCGGCAAGCTGGGACCGCCGCGATTTCCCGGGCCTCCGCGCTGGATACACGATCTTCCTGATCTCGGCGCTGCTGCTCGCCGCGGCTTTCATCGCACTGCCTTATTACCGGCCGGCATCAATCGATTTCGGCGATATACAGGCGCTCGGGTCCTGGCGGATTGTGTTTGCGTTAACGCTCGCGGCCGGCGCTGCCGCATCTTGGGGCCTTGCAAAATACAGCCGTTTTCGTTCGGCATTCATCGCGCTGACCATCTTCTCCGTCCTCTTTCTGATCGAGGTAAACGCCGCCGCACCGCTCGTGGATACGAAATCCGTCAAAGGACTCGCGGTAGCGCTCAAGGCCCGGCTCAAACCGGGAGACGAGGTGGCCAGCTACCAGACCTATTACCAGGACCTGCCGGCATATATTGAACAACGCATCACCATAGTGGACTGGAAAGGCGAACTTGAGTTCGGCGTCGGCGTGGAAGATACCAGCCAATGGATGATCGACAGCGCCACGTTCTGGAAACGCTGGAAGGGCACGGCTACACTGTTTATGATGACCGATATCATAACCTATGACGACTTGCGAAAAGACCGGCGTCTCAAGCTGTTTCCGATTGCAAAGAACTCACGGAATATTCTCATTTCAAATAAAGAGGGCAAAGAATGACATATCTCCCGTTAATTATGCTGGGCGTACTCCTGAACGCCGCTGCTCAGCTCTTCCTGAGGGAAGGCATGCGCAGGATCGGCCATTTTGAATTCACCTGGAGCAATGCCCTGCCCATTGCCCTGCAATCCGCGAGCAATGTGTTCGTGCTCGGAGGGCTGCTTTGCTACGTCATCAGCGTCGCAGTATGGCTCATGGTCCTCTCCCGCGTGGAAGTGAGCTTTGCCTATCCCCTGCTCTCCGTGGGATATATCGTGACCGCAATCGCGGGATACTACCTCTTTCAGGAGAACCTGTCGATCTCGCGCATCTCCGGAATTTTCATCATTTGCGTGGGTGTGTATTTCGTTACGAAGAGCTGATGAACGTGTAAAAAAGCTTCACCGCAGAGGACGCAGCGTTTTTAAAATTCAAGATAGTTGTTTTTTTGCGGGACTTAGACGCTTTTGTTGTTTTAATTTTTTAAAAAGGATATCAATGTCAAACGAAGAGTTTCTCCCCTTTTCCCGTCCAACCATCAGCCAGGCGGCCATTGACGAAGTAGTGGCCTGCCTGAAATCCGGATGGATCACGACCGGCCCCCGGGTCAAACAGTTCGAGGATGATCTCAAGGCATATCTCAGCGCGCCGCACGTGCTAAGCCTTACCTCGGCCACGGCTGGCCTGCACCTCGTGCTCGTGGCCTTGCAGCTCAAGCCGGGCGACGAGGTGATCACCACGCCCATGACCTTCGCGGCCACGCTGAACACCATCGTGCTTGCAGGCGGCAAGCCGGTGCTCGTGGACGTGGAGCCCGGAACGTACAATATGGATGTGGCCAGGATCGAGAAGGCAATCACCAAGCGCACCCGGGCCATCATGCCCGTGCATTTTGCCGGCCTGCCCGTGGACCTCGACCCCTTGTATGACCTTGCGAAAAAACATAACCTGCGCGTGATCGAGGATGCGGCGCATGCCATCGGCACGGAATACAAGGGCAAGCGCATCGGCAGCTTCGGAGACATCCAGGTCTTCAGTTTTCACCCGAACAAGAACATGACCACCGGAGAAGGCGGCTGTGTTGCAACACGTGACGAGAAACTTGCCGCCGACGTTGCCCTGCTGCGGTTTCATGGCATGGACCGAGAAGCGTGGAACCGCTTCGGCAAGAAAGGCAGCCAGCATTACGAGATCATCGCGCCGGGATATAAGTATAATATGATGGACATCCAGGCAGCGCTCGGTCTGCACCAGTTAAAACAGCTCGACGGCTTCATCAAACGCCGGACTGAGCTCGCCCTGCGGTATCACAAACTGCTCGCTGGGTGGCCGCAGTGGGAGTTAACGACTGCTCCCGCGTATTCGCACCTCCATGCCTGGCACCTTTACACACCGCTCATCAATCCGGAGGCAGCGGGAATGGACCGCGACGCGTTCATGCAGGGCATGAAAGAACGAAATATCGGCACGGGCCTGCACTACCGCGCCGTGCATCTGTACCCCTATTATCGTGAACAGTTCGGTTTTAAACCCGGCGATTTCACGAATGCCGAAACCATATCGGACCGCATCGTGAGCCTGCCCCTTTTTCCGTTAATGACTGATAAGGACCAGGACCGGGTAATTGCGGCTATGGAAGACCTTTTTGGGAGAAAACGCTCATGAGCAAACCCTACGTGAGCATCGTAATACCGGTCTATAATGAGCAGGAGAATCTCGAACCATTGTTCTCACGTCTGACCGCGGTGATGGACAAACTCGGCAAACCGTTCGAGATCTTGTTCACGAACGATGGAAGCCGCGACCGGTCCGGCGAAATACTGAAGGAATTTCACGACCGCCGTCCGAAGCAGGTGCGCGTCATCGACTTCAACGGAAACTTCGGCCAGCACATGGCCATCATGGCCGCCTTTGAACGGGTGCGCGGCGAAGTGGTTGTGACCCTGGACGCCGATCTCCAGAACCCGCCCGAGGAAATACCAAAACTGCTCGCGGCCATCGAGGCAGGACATGACGTGGTCGGCGGTTACCGGAAAAACCGGCAGGACACCTTCTTCAGAAAATACGCTTCGCGAATTATCAACGGCATCCGCGCAAAGATCACGAACATCAGCATGCGCGACCAGGGCTGCATGCTCCGCGCGTACCGGAATAACATCGTCGACAACATCGTGGCGAGCGAGGAAGCCTCAACCTTCATACCGGCGCTCGCCCACAGCTTTGCGACGAATCCCGCCGAGGTAGAGGTGGAACACGCGGCCCGCGCGGCAGGTGAATCAAAGTACCGGCTGTACGACCTGATCCGTTTGAACTTCGATCTCATGACCGGATTTTCGGTGGTGCCGCTTCAGGTCTTCACCCTTATCGGGATTATCGTGTCAACGCTTTCCATTTTGTTCGTTATTTACCTGTTCATACGGCGCCTCGTGATCGGTCCCGAAGCGGAAGGCGTGTTCACGCTCTTTGCAATCCTCTATTTCCTGGTGGGGATCGGTATCATGGGGCTCGGAATCATCGGTGAATATGTCGGCCGCATCCACAATGAAGTTCGACGACGTCCGCGGTTCGTAGTCCGCAAGGTACATGAGAGGATAGATGAATAAACCTGGTATATTGGTATTTGCATATCACGATGTGGGGTATGAATGTCTGGATTTTCTGATCCAGAATGACGAATACATTCTCGCCGTCATCACCCACGAGAACAACCCGAAGGAAGAGATCTGGTTCCGTTCCGTTGCCGCCCTGGCAAAAAAATTCGACATCCCGGTCTATACCCCGGAATCGGTCAACACGCCCGAGTGGATCGAGAAGATCCGGTCCTGGGAGCCGGACCTCATCTTCTCTTTTTACTATCGCAATATGATCAACGAGGAAATACTGAACATACCGCGGCTCGGCGCCTTCAACATGCACGGTTCGCTTCTTCCCAAATACCGCGGGCGCGTGCCGATTAATTGGGCCGTATTGCACGGCGAAAAAGAAACCGGCGTGACGCTGCACCACATGGTGAAACGCGCTGATGCCGGAGATATTGTGGACCAGGAAACAGTGCCCATTCTGCCTGACGACACGGCGCAAGATGTGTTCCAAAAGGCGGTCAAGGCCGCGCGTCGCACACTTGAGCGCCGAATCGAGGATTTGACGAACGGGACTGCGCCGCGACGCAAGCAGGATGAATCGCAGGCGACCTATTTCGGAGGGCGCAAACCCGAGGACGGCAGGATTGACTGGACACAGAGCGCGGAAAGGATATATAATCTCATCCGCGCCGTCACGCTCCCGTATCCGGGAGCGTTTACGGACGTTGAGGGAAAGCGGCTGTTCCTCTGGTGGGCCCGGCCGCTCAAGGAACCGGGAGGCAAGCCCGGCCAGGTAATTTCCGTGGACCCGCTTCGCGTGGCCGCGGGAAGCGGAAGCATCGAGCTCATAAATTCCGAGTGGGAAGATGAAGACACGTCCGAATTGAAAATGGGCCAGGTGTTGGGTACATAGTTGCATAAAGCTGAAAAATTCTAGCTGTGCACGAAGCCAGCCTTCGATCGTTTTATTGACTAGAAAAATAATATTTCATCCTCAACAGCGACGTTCGGGGATACAAAAAAATGGAGAATTTCATGAGCCTGAAAGTTTTAATCTTCGGAGTAAACGGATTCATCGGGAGCAGCCTGACCGAGCATATTTTGAAACACAAAGACTGGGAAGTCTACGGCATGGACATGGCCTCGGACAAGCTCGACCAGTGTCTGGGGCATGATCGCTTTCACTTTGTCGAGGGTGATATCACCATCAACAAGGAATGGATAGAATATCACGTCCGCAAGTGCGACGTGGTCCTCCCCCTGGTGGCCATTGCCACGCCGGCGACCTATGTGCTTGACCCGCTTCGCGTGTTCGAACTCGACTTCGAAGCAAACCTTGCCATTGTCCGCAAGTGCGTGCAATACAAAAAACGGGTCCTCTTCCCGTCTACCTCGGAAGTATACGGCATGTGCTCGGACCCCGAGTTCGACGAAGAATCTTCCAACTTCGTGCTCGGCCCCATCAACAAACAGCGGTGGATTTATTCCTGTTCCAAACAACTTATGGACCGCGTGATCCATGCTTATGGTTTGAAGGAAGGCTTTAAGTATACCCTCTTCCGCCCCTTCAACTGGATCGGACCCAAACTGGACAATATCCTCGAACCCAAGGAAGGCAGTTCGCGCGTACTCACGCAGTTCATCGGCAACATCCTGCGCGGCAAGGACATTCAGCTTGTGGACGGCGGCGCCCAGCGCCGAAGCTTTACGTACATCGATGACGGCATCGACGCCTTGATCCGCATCATAGAAAACAAAGACAATGCAGCGGACAGCCGCATTTTCAACATCGGCAATCCCAAAAACGATATGTCCATTCGTGAACTGGCGGAGACCCTCGTCGGGCTAATCAAAACCTATCCTAAATATGCCAAGCTGGCCGAAAACGTGAAGCTCATCACGGTTTCGTCAGGAGAGTACTATGGAAAAGGCTACCAGGACATCCAAACCCGCGTGCCGTCGATCAAGAATGCCGAGAAATATCTCGGGTGGAAACCGACGACGGACTTTAAGACCGCGCTCAGGAAAACCCTGGACTATCACCTCGGCAGGCCGTCAAGCGAGCTAAGCGAATAACGAACAGTCCCCCGCCTCAATCCTCTCCCCGTGTGGGGAGAGGAAGTAAAAACCCTTAGCCCTATGCCGCGAGGGGGATTGTGGGCTTGACAACAACTTGAACAAACCAATACTTGCCATAAAAATAGACGTGGACACCGACCGCGGCACGCGCATCGGCGTTCCTAAGCTTCTCTCCCTTTTTGACGAATTCGGCGTCAAAGCTACGTTTCTCTTTTCTCTCGGCCCGGACAATACCGGGCGCGCGATCAAGCGCATCTTCAGAAAAGGTTTCTTGAGCAAGGTGAGCCGTACCAGCGTCATCTCCACGTACGGAATTCGCACGCTCCTGAACGGCGTGCTGCTCCCCGGCCCCCATGTGGGACGAAGGAACGAGGACGTGATGCGGCTTGCGCGCGGCAACGGGCATGAGGTCGGCATCCATTGCTATGATCACATCCGCTGGCAGGACGGACTGGCGAAGATGTCCCGCGACGAGGTGGAAGAAGAATTCGGCAAAGCCCGGCGCGAGTTCGAACGGATCTTTAAGCAACCCGCAAAAACCGCGGGTTCCGCCGGTTGGCAGGCGAACAGCTTGAGCCTCGCCGCCTATGACGACACAGGACTGCTGTATGCAAGCGATGCGCGCGGCTCTCACCCCTTCTTTCCCCGCACAGGCGCTACGGTGTACAAGACCCTTCAGATACCCACGACACTCCCGACTCTGGATGAACTGCTCGGTCGGCCCGCATACCCCGAGGATCGTATCGTCGGTCACTATCTTTCTCTTCTCCGGGATGACACGCTGAATGTGCTTACCATCCATGCTGAAGTCGAAGGCATGAACAAAATCGGACTTTTTCGCGCCTTGCTTGAAGCGTTAAAGGGAAACAAGGTCCGCGTGATAAAATTGGACGAGCAGGCCCGGGAGCTTCTGAAACATTCCTCGTCGATCCCGGTGTGTGACCTCGTCGACGGCCCCGTCGACGGCAGGAGCGGCCTGCTTGCAATCCAGAAGTGCGCTTGATCAATCGTCACCCTTCGTAGTTTTTTTTTGACAATCTTCCTCTATTCCATTATAGTTATATAACACTATACTATCCTTAAGGAGACACTAATGATCCCTACCGTCGAATGGAAAGACGGCATCGTTCGCATGCTGGACCAGACAAAATTACCCATCGAGACCGTATATAACGATTGCAAAGATTACCAGACTGTAGCGCGCGGCATCAAAGAACTCTGGGTGCGCGGCGCTCCGGCAATCGGCGTATCCGCGGCCATGGGACTCGCGCTCGGCGCTCGGCAAATCTCGGCGAATACCTTTGAGGAGTTTTGGCCGAAGTTCGAGGAAATATGCTCCGTTATGGCGGCAACGCGGCCGACGGCGGTGAATCTCTTCTGGGCCATAGACCGGATCAAAAAATTTCTCCAGGACAATAAAGATAAGGGCCTTGCCGCACTCCCTGAGATGCTGGTCCAAGAGTCCCAACGCATGCTGGAAGAGGACATCGAAACGAATAAACGGCTCGGCGGTTACGGCGCGCCTTTCGTCGCGAGTGACGACAACATCATAACGCACTGCAACGCCGGTTCAATTGCCACAGCAGGCTACGGGACCGCCGAAGGAGTCATGCGCGCCGCGGTGGAACAAGGCAAAAAGATCCATGTCTATGTCGACGAAACCCGCCCCGTGCTTCAGGGAGCGCGCTTGACGGCCTGGGAACTGATGCAGGAGAACATCCCCTGCACGCTGATCACGGACAACATGGCCGGCTACTTTATGTTCCACGACATGATCGACCTCGCGATCGTGGGCGCCGACCGCATTGCCCGGAACGGAGATACGGCGAACAAGATCGGCACGTACAGCCTCGCGGTGCTTTGCAAGGAGCACGGCATCCCCTTTTACGTTGCCGCGCCGCTCTCGACAATAGACTTTTCGATGGAGGCGGGTTCCCTGATCCCCATAGAAGAGCGGGACCCCCGCGAGGTGACCCATGTTTTCGGCAAGGTCCAGATAGCCCCGGATGGCGTTAAAGTCGCGAACCCGGCCTTTGATGTGACGCCGGCCCGCTACATCACGGCCATCATAACGGAAAAGGGCGCTTTCCAGCCTAAGGACATCCACAAGCTTGCCGACGGCAAAACCGACCCGGAAAAAATCAGAATCAAATAAGGCTCGAACCAGAATACGGGATACACGATACAGGATAAAGCTCCCGATCCCGTGCCGTGCTTCCTGAATCCGGCATCCGACATCGCACGTACGAGTGAGGGCGTTGAATGAAACAGACCACTCTCCATCAGAAGCACCTGCGATTAAAAGCAAAAATGACGGAGTTTCAGGGCTGGCTGGTCCCGCTCCGGTACGATGAAGCGCAGGATGAATACCACGCGGTGCGGTCCGCCGCTGGGCTGTTCGACGTCTCTTATCTGGGCAGGCTCGAGGTGAACGGAGCGGGCGCGGCGACCCTGCTCCAGAAAGTCTTCACTCGAAACATTCTAAAAATCCCTGACAATACAGTGCAGTACGGTCTTTTCTGCGATGAATCCGGGCACGTCCTTGACGATGGTCTCGTTTTCCATGTGGGCAACGGCCGCTACGTGATAACAACCAATGCCGTCAGCACAGAAAAAATACTCCTCTGGCTCGGGAACAACGCGACCCCGGACGTCAACGTAGCCGACAAAACGCAAACCACGGCGCAGTTCGCGCTTCAGGGACCTCAGTCTTCCCGCATACTAGAGAAGCTCTCAGGAACATCTTATAAAAAAATACGGTCGAGAACTTTCCGAAATATGATAATCGCGGATACGGCTGTTCTCGTGTCACGCACCGGCTATACCGGCGAACACGGATATGAGTTTTTTCTGCCCGCGGACCGCGCCGAAGTAGTTTGGGATGCCGTCATGGATGCAGGAAGCGACGCCGGGCTTCTGCCCTCGGGTTTGGCTTGCAGAGACCTCCTGAGACTGGAAATGGGTTATCTCCGGTACGGCAGCGACCTTGACGAGACGCACAACCCTCTGGAAGCCGGACTGGAAGCATTCATCGATTTCAAAAAAGACTTCATCGGTAAAGAAGCCCTGCTCAAAATCGGGAACGAGGGCCCCAAGCAGAAACTGGCCGGGTTCATTCTCCTGGACAAGGGGGCGCCGAAAATCGGCGGCAGTATTTTTTCCGAGAACCGAGAGATCGGTTTAGTTACGAGCGGATGTTTGTCGCCTCACCTGCGAAAAGGCATCGGGTTGGGTTATGTGATAAGCCGGTATTCGCAAGCGGGACAGGAAATAGAAATTGAAGTCAAGGACCGGGAGATCGCGGCCAAGATCGTGGACTTGCCTTTTTACAAAAAAAAATAGCTGCTCGCCTTCTCCACAGGCGCAACAGCTTTGAATTTCTCTACCGGGCAACGAAGCGGGCGGTCCGTTTTTTGTCCCACCCGCCCCTGAACACATCAAGGTAATATTAAAAAAATGCTGCGGGCCTATACGTCGTCAATCCAGGATATGCTTGTAATCGAAGGAACACTCTTTCGCCACGGCATTAAGCTTCGTTCCGATGCCCTCGGTGAGCTGGAGAAGGTCCTTCGTGAGTTCTGCCACACGCTGATCTTTGGCCGGTTCGTTCGGCATTCCGGCTATTTTCTTAAGCTCAACCCGGACAGCATCAATCCTTTTTTCCATATTTTTCAGCTCGCCGCTTACCGCATCGCAATAAACCAGGACCTTCGCATCTTTTAAGCTTCCCATTGTAAATCTCCTTTTCTCCCGTCGGCGAGTGAGCTTTGTCATTGCCCATTCTCGCGGATCGGGACGACGCATATTTTCACTCCTGTGTTCTTAAATTGATTATAGCACAGTGTATAGAGACAAATAGGCAAGCAGTAGATCGATTTGGTCTCGTTTATGCATGGCCCATGCAGTGTCATGACAATTCGCTCGTTGCGTTAACACACGAATTAGGATACACTATGAGCCATTCTTTCACCAATACGCATACATTGAATAAGAAGGAGTTTTGCGATGAGCGAAGTTTTTAATATATCCTCCATGGAGTGGCAGCCGGTGCGGCCTGAAGTTGCCTACGGAGTGTTTGGAAAGGCAATGCTGAACGGAAAAGTGAAGGCGGTTCTGACGCGCGTCGCGCCGGGCGGCAAGTTTCAGATGCACGTTGACGACTATGCGCACCTGTTTTATTTTTTGAGCGGCGAAGGAACGGTTTGGGCGGGCAAGACACAGTCTGAAGCTTCCTCCGGGGTAGTGGTGCAGGTAGACGCGGGTGAGCCGCATGCATACGAAAACACCGGGAAAGAAGATTTACTATTGGTCTCGCTCAATATTCCCTGAGTTGCCGAGATATCCAGAAATGCCGCAACTGTCTGCATCGGAATTTATCCGGTATCGAAAATGGTTTTTTCATTCTTCTTGGTCTGGAGCGGCTCAAAATTTAAAGATTTTGTTTAAGATTTTGGTTCTAAAGCGTTTCACTCAAAAACGGGCGCTCATTATCTAAAAAGTTATAGCTTATAATTTTTGTTATAGCCGCTATCCTGTTGTAAAAAAAGCATAAACATATCAATAAATGCCTCATCATAATTTTTGTTATATTTCATCCTCTGCATCGGCCTAGTTTATGTTGCATAATGCCAAGTAATCCAATAGTATCGGTTCTCGATAGTACTTGGCGCACTTTTTGCTATGTATTATCATCGGTCAACGATTAACAACTGATCTCTGCGAAGCTTAGACGAACAAAGGAGGTGGTAAAAGACACCGAGCCTCGGACCCTTCGGACAACCGATGCAGGAAAACCTACGAGAATTTAAGCGCACGTAAGGTTTTTTGTCAACCCCTCATCCAAAATTGATTATAGAAGGGGAATACGAATCATCATTGCATAGAGCGCAATGACAGTCTGCAGTATAAAATAAAGGAGGAACAGTATGGCGGAAACAATGAAAATGACGGAAGCGGAAGAGCGGTTTGATAGACAAAGGAAGTTGGTCGGTTGGTTCCTGGGGCCCATCCTTGCGTTAACGGTCTATTTTATACCGATCGAGGGGCTGAAGCCGGAGGCGCATACGCTGCTGGCAATTGTCGCCCTTGTAGCTACCTGGTGGATCACGGAGCCGATAGCGATCCCGGCCACATCCCTGCTGGGGCCTGTGCTTGCTATTACTCTGGGCGTTGTTCCGGCTGGAGCGGCATTTGCGCAGTTTGCCAATCCCTTGATCTTCCTGTTCATGGGCAGCTTCATGCTCGCCACGGCCATGATGAGCAGTGGTCTGGACAAGCGCGTTGCGTACGGCATTCTTTCCATGAAATGGGTGGGCTCAGACCCGACGCGCATCCTTCTCGCGCTGGGCGCGGTCACGGCGCTTGTTTCCGGATGGGTGAGCAATACCGCCACGACAGCCATGATGTATCCTATTGCCCTGGGCTTGTTGGTGTCTATCCAGGAGATGCATAAGGCTGCCGGCAAGGAGCTCGATCTCAGCACCTACAAATATGCCACGGGACTGATGCTGATGGCCGCCTATGCCTCGTCGGTCGGCGGAGTTCTGACACCGGTAGGCACGCCCCCCAATATCATCGTAATGGGCTTCCTGGACAAATTGGCTGGTGTGAAAATATCGTTCTTCCAATGGATGGTCTGGGGCTCCATTGCAATGGTCGCGTACTTTATCGTCATGTTCATCGTCCTCCTGAAGATGTTCCCCGCGGACGTAAGGCACATCGAGGGCGCTGAGGCGCTTATCAAGAAAAAACGGGATGACCTCGGCAAATGGAAGAGGGGCGAGGTAAATTCGGTGATCGCCTTTATCGTTGCCGTGAC
>JBGPUS010000035.1:0-13730 GCA_041491325.1 Nitrospirota bacterium
CCTCATCGTGGACAACGCTGAAACCAAGGGCGGGCCCGTGATTGAAGAGGTGAACCCGACGTACAACAATCTCATTGGCCGCATGGAACGCAAGGCCCGCTTTGGCGCCTTCTACACCAACTTCACGATGATCCGGTCGGGGTCCGTGCTCCAGTCCAACGGCGGCTACCTCGTTTTGAACGCCCTCGACGTTTTACGGAACCCCTTCGCCTGGGACGCTCTCAAACGGATCATGAAGAAAAACGAAGTCAAGGTCGAGGACGTGTATGAGCTCTACGGCTTTGCAAGCGGCGGCATCAAGCCCGAACCTATTCCCGTATCTCTCAAAATCATCATGCTCGGGAGCCCTTGGCTCTATTATCTCCTCTACAATTACGACGAAGACTTCCGTGAGCTTTTTAAGGTAAAGTCGGACTTCGACACGCAAACAAAGCGCACTGCCGATGAAAAAATGCGGTACGCAAACTTTATCGGAAACCTGGTCAAAAAAGACGGCCTGCTCCCCTTCAACCGGAGCGCCGTGGCGGGTATCGTGGACTATGCGGTGCGTTTGACGGAAAAAAAGGAAAAGCTCTCGCTCAGGTTCAGCGACCTCACGGACCTGGCGCGCGAGGCGTCGTACTGGGCATCAAACGCCAAAAGCAGCGTGGTTGCCGGCGAGCACGTGGATAAGGCGCTTGACGAGAAGATCTACCGCGCGAACCTCATGGACGAGCGAATTCAGGAATTATTCACCGAAGGCACGATCATGGTGGATACGACAGGCGCGGTCCCCGGCCAGGTGAATGGTTTGTCGGTCTACGATATCGGCGACTTCTCCTTCGGCAAACCCTCGCGCATCACCAGCCGCGTGTACCTCGGCAAGGCGGGCGTCATCGATATCGAACGCGAGGCGAAGCTGTCGGGCCGCATCTACAATAAGGGCGTGCTCATTCTCTCCGGCTACCTGGGCGGCACGTTTGCGCAGGACAAACCACTGTCGCTCTCGGCAAGCCTGGCCTTTGAACAGAGCTACGGCGATATCGAGGGAGACAGCGCCTCCGCCGCGGAACTCGTGGCGATCCTTTCGGCGATCGCCGAGACCCCGGTAAAACAAAACATCGCCATCACCGGATCGATCAATCAAAACGGCGAGATCCAGCCCATCGGCGGCGTGAACGAAAAAATCGAGGGGTTCTTTGCCGTTTGCAAAAACCGCGGGCTTTCCGGCGACCAGGGCGTCATCATACCGCAGATCAATGTCAAGAACCTGATGTTGAAAAAAGAAGTGGTCGATGCGGTGCGAGACGGAAAATTCAGGGTTTACGCAGTCAAGACCGTGAATGATGCGCTCGAAATCCTTATAGGCCTTTCGGCAGGCGAGCGAGGAAAAGACGGGTCCTATCCCGAAGGCTCGGTCAACTTCCTGGTGAGCAAACGGCTTTTGGAAATGTCGAAGAAGCAAAAGTCCGATGAAAAGTCAGAGGAGAAAAAAGAGAAGAAAGAGGATAATAACGACGCTGCTCCGAAGAAAAGCCCGCCGCCGGGACCATAACATATCCATAATGCATATACCCGGAATATACCCCGACCGGGGTATTGCGTCTACCCAGATCAATGGAGTATTCTACGCTTGTTCCTTCGAGCAATGGCTTAAAGTTCACTATCCCGTATAGAACGTCATACTGTCTTACTTTTTATTAAACCGGCCCCCGCAGAGGTAAAACATGAACCGGTCTCTCTTCAGTTTCTGCGCCTGTAGTGTTCTGCTTTTCCCGGCCGCGTCGCAGGCTTCCGCCGACTGGGAGCCGGTTAGATACTTCGTGTTTGCGCCGGCGCTCATTGTGGCGCTCCTTGCAATAAGCCTCCTTTGGTCCCGGTCGCTTAAGAGGCAGGTGAGGATACAAACCGCGGAATTACGCCGGAGCAAAGAGGTGCTGCGCAAAGCGCACGAGGAACTTGAGCAGCGGGTGGAGGCGCGCACTTCGGAGCTGTTCCATTCGCGTCAGATGCTCCAGCAGGTCCTGGATAACATCCCGCAAAGGATCTTTTGGAAGGACCGGAATTCGGTTTTCCTCGGCTGCAATAAACCCCTTGCCGTGGACTGCGGCTATGCAAATCCCGGCGATATCATCGGCAAAACCGATTATGAAACCGCCTCCGCCGCAACCGCCGCCAGCTATCGCGCAGACGACCAGATGGTGATCGAAACCGGACTGTCCAAGCTCAATTATGAGGAGCCGCAAATCAAACCTGACGGTAGTCCAGCTTGGCTGCGAACCAGCAAGATGCCGCTGCGAGATAAAGACGGCGCGGTAATGGGAATGCTGGGAATGTACGAGGACATTACCGAGCGCAAACAGATGGAACAAGCCCTGCGTGAGAGCGAGGAAAAACATCGCGCCGTGGTTGACGCCTTTGACGGGCAGATCTACACCTGCTCACCGGATTACCGCATTGAGTTCATGAACAAAAGGCTGATCGAGCGTACGGGGTACGACGCAACCGGGGTTTTGTGTTACACGGCTTTGCACGATCGTAATTCCGCCTGCCCCTGGTGCGTCAAGGAACGGGTCCAGAGAGGCGAGACCGTCCGATGGGAAGTGCAAAGCCCTAAGGATAACCGTTGGTATTACGTGGTCAACACCCCGATTTACCATGCCGACGGGACCATCTCCAAGCAAGCCATGATCCTCGATATAACCGAGCGCAAGCAGATGGAACAAGCGCTGGCGCAGAAGACCGCGGAACTGGTGCGCTCCAACAAGGAACTCGAGCACTTCGCGTCCATCGCTTCTCACGACCTCAGAGCGCCGCTCTCCACGATCGGGGGGTTTGCCCACGTGCTCTATGAACGGTACACGGACAAACTTGACGAAAAGGCCCAGCGGGCATTGACTCATATCGTTCAAGGAACGCGGACTATGGAAGCCTTGATCACGGACCTCCTGGCCTATGCCCGGGTGACCAGCGGCGGGCAAACCTTTAAGCCGGTTCATTGCAATTCGGCCATCAACACTGCGCTTGCCAACATACAGGCGGACACGGAGAAACATCGGGCAATCACCACCTTCGACCCTCTGCCCATGGTGCGCGGAGATGAGACACAGTTCGTTCAATTATTCCAGAACCTCATTGGAAATGCGATAACGTACAGCGGCGAGCAGCCTCCGCGCATCCATGTCTCGGCAAAGCGGCTTGATGATCCCACAATTCATTCCGCGCTCCCTACTCCGCCGGCACCCAACGCTGACGAATGCGACAGCGCGAGTGCGGGGTGTGGCGCCGCGGCCTGCTCTTGCGAAGGCGCAGCCACAAACGAGCGCAGGGCGCCTTCCACATTTAAAATGGGTTGGCTTTTTTCCGTCACGGACAACGGGATCGGCATAGACGCGGCCCATGCTGAAAAGATATTCGAGATATTCACGCGCCTCCACCACGACCGCAAATATACCGGCACGGGTATCGGCCTTGCCATATGCAAAAAGATTGTGGAGCGCCACGGCGGACGCATCTGGGTCGAGTCGGAGCCCGGCAAGGGCTCGACGTTCTATTTCACAATCCCTGATTGATTGGAATGAAGATCACTCCAAGCAAAACCATCGCATATTTTTTTTGAGTTATAAAACTAAGCTTGCAGCTTCACCTACTCTTCCCAATTAAGCAATTTTGTGCAACTTTTCGCATACCCTAAATATACCCCGGTCGGGGTATTGCTACAACCCATACTAATGTGGTATATTTCGCGTGTTTCTTTGGGCAATTGTTTAAATTGTTCACCCTTCTCGCATTTTTTTTGATATTTTTGATATTATCATAATGTCATAATGTTCCTGCGCTTTTTTTGGACGGGCCACAGAGGTGAAACATGATGCGGTCCATCGTCGGTTTCAGCGCCTGTATAGTCCTGTTTATCCTGTCCGCGGCACATGCTTCCGCTGAACCCGCCCGGAAAATTCTCTTGGTCGGCGGCCAGGCGAACAGCCCGCCTTACGAATTTCTGGAAAAGGGAAAGCCGACCGGCTTTAACATCGACCTTGTCCGGGCCGTGGCCGACACTATGGGCTATGACGTGGAAATCCAGCTCAACCCTTGGGCCCAGACGCGCAGAGCGTTGGAACTTGGGAAAATCGACATAATCGCAGGCATGTACGAATCAGCGGACCGGCACAGGATCTTTGATTTTTCCGTTCCTCATACCTTGATATCTTCAGCTCTTGTCGTCCGCCAAAATTCATCCATCCACTCATTTAACGATATTCGGGGAAAAGAGATCATTGTCGTCGAACGCGGCTTCCAGCACGAATTGCTGATGAAAAAGGGCCTCGACTCGAGTATCATTCCGGTGCCGGACTACGCCGAGGGGCTGAAGTTGCTCTCCTCGGGAAAACACGATGCCGTTCTCCTGTCCTCCAGGCTGCAGGGGGAATATTTCATCCAAAAATTCAGGCTCTCCGGCCTCAAGTTTATCAACAAGGACGGTCCTTTGCTACGGTATTGCTTTGCCGTAAAAGAAGGGAACCAGGAACTTGCGTCCCGGCTCGACGAGGCGCTGAACATCCTCAAGGTCAACGGGAAATACCGGGAGCTCTATGACAAATGGTTCGGCGTTTATGAAAAGAAGGGCCGTTGGGAACTCGTCAAATACTTTGTATTAGCGCTGTTGCTCATTGCGTCGCTTTTTATCGCAAGCCTCGTCTGGTCCCGGGCCCTTAAAAAACAGGTAGAGCTGCGGACCGCGGAATTGCGCGTGAGCGAAGGAGAGCTGCGCAGGGCGCACGCGGAGCTGGAACAACGGGTGGAAAGACGGACCGCGGCTTTAAAAACGGCCAACGAGCGGCTCAGCTCTGCCGAAGCCGAGAAGTCTGTTATCTTGAACAGTGCGGCGGATCTGATCGCGTATCACGATCCTGAGCTCAAAATCATGTGGGCCAATAAGAGGGCCGCAGCTCTTGCGAATCTGCCCCCGGAAGAGTTGAAGGGAAAGCATTGCTGGGAAATATGGCGTCACCTCGAAGGGCCCTGCCCGAATTGCCCGGTGCTGGCGGCCAGGGACACGGGCCTGCCCCAAAAAATGGAAATGCCCAGTCCCGACGGCAGAGGAGAATGGTATGTCCGCGCGTATCCGATCAAAGACGACCAGGGCCGGATAACAGGCATTGCCGAGTTTGCTCTCGACATTACGGAACGCAAGAAGATAGAGAACCTGCTGGCTCAGAAAACCAGGGAACTGGAGCGCTCCAACAGAGACCTCGAACAATTCGCTTTCACCGCGTCCCACGATTTAAAAGCCCCGCTCGTGTCCATGGCGGGCTTTGCCGATCAGATAAAAGAGCAGTACCACGACACACTCGACGACAAGGCCCTCAAGGCGTTGTCCCGCATCAGCAAGGGCGCCCACCGTATGGAAGCCCTGATCCGCGATCTTCTGATCTATGCCAGGGTGTCCGGCAGCGGACAGGTATTGAAGCCCGTTTCCAGCAACGCAACCCTCGACACCGCGCTCTCGGACCTGCAATCCGTTATCGAGGAGAGCAATGCCGTCATCACGGTTGACGCGCTCCCAATCGTACAGGGAGACGAAACGCAGTTCGCCCAGTTGTTCCAGAACCTCATCGGAAACGCCGTCAAATACCGGAACGCACAACAGCCGCCCCGCATCCATGTTTCAGCGCGTCGGTCGGATGGCCCGGAGGAATGGTCTCTCGGTTCCCCGAATCAGTTCACAGACAAACCCTGCTGGATTTTTTCCGTGTCGGATAACGGGATCGGCATGGATTCGGAACAGAGCGGGGAAATATTCGGCATGTTCAAGCGCCTGCACTCACACGACAAATATTCCGGCACCGGGATCGGACTCGCCATTTGCAAAAAAATCGTGGAACATCGCGGCGGAGAAATATGGGTAACGTCGGAGCCCGGCAAAGGGTCCACGTTCTATTTTACAATCCCCGACCGCGTTGTGTAAAACGCCCATGAGCTGACGCTCACACCGAATCCCCCTTCGTCCCCCTTTTTCAAAGGGGATTCTCCCCTCTTTGGAAAAGAGGGGTCAGGGGAGATTTTCATAGTCAAGATTTTCAGCTGACGCTTATCGCACTTTATGCGCTTTGAGCCTTTGCCGGAGCGTATTTCTGCTGATACCCAGGAATTTCGACGCATGGACTTCGTTGTTCCCCGTTTTCTCCATCGTCATCCGGAAAAGCGCCTTCTCGGCTTCCGCAATAAAGCGTTCGAAAACCGCGCCCTCATGCGCGGACACGTCGTCGAAAAGCCGCTGAAAGAACGCAGCCCGGTCATGTGAAATATCCCGCGCCTCGCCGGTCTCACCTGCCTGTAACGAATTGAAGTCCTCGGGCAACAGCGTGTCGCCCCTGCTGAAGACAACTGCCGTGTGGATGACGTTTTTCAGCTCGCGAATGTTGCCGGGCCAGGAATAGTTCATCAGGACCTGGTAAGCCCCTTCCGACACCTGCATCGGGGCTTTTTTGTTTGTCCGCGTGAACATGTTCACAAAAAAGTTCACCAGGAACGGAATATCGTCCGCCCGCTCTCTGAGGGGAGGGAGGATGATCGTGACCACTTTGAGCCGATAAAACAAGTCCATCCTGAAACTTTTTTCCTTTACCGCGTGAATGAGATTCCGGTTGGTTGCGGCTATCACCCTCACGTCCGCCTTGATCGTTCCCGTCCCTCCCACGCGCTCGAACTCCCGGTTTTCGAGCACACGCAGCAGCTTGGCCTGGCTTTTCAGGCTCATCTCGGCTATTTCATCGAGAAAAATGGTGCCGCCCGCGCACTGTTCAAACCTGCCGATGTGACGGCTTACGGCGTCGGTAAAGGCCCCTCTTTCATGTCCGAATAGTTCGCTTTCGAGCAGGGTTTCGGGAAGGGCGGCGCAGTTGACGGCGAGGAACGGCTTGTCCCTGCGTCCGGAGTTGTTGTAGATCGACCTCGCCAGCAGTTCCTTGCCGGTGCCGCTGTCTCCCTGTACCAGGACGGTCGCGTCCGACTTCGCTATTTTCCCGATCATCTTCCAAATCTCGATCATTTCCGGAGATGAACCGATCATGCTGTCCGCCTCCCCCTCGTCCGCTGCGACAGGAGAGGGCCCGCCTACGATGCGTACGTCTCGCGTAAGAAAGCTGCTCTCAAAGGCCTTCGCCACGATACCTGCCAGCCGTTCGAAGTCCAGGGGTTTGGTCACGTAATCATAAGCGCCGTGCATCATCGCTTCTATGGCATTCTGGGTGGTTTGATGTCCTGACATCATGATTACGCAGAGGCGGGGGTCGATGTTCTTGATGTCCCGCAACACATCGAGGCCTGATTCCTCATGGAGCGTCATGTCAATCAAGGCCACGTGGACATGCTCCGTTCGCACCCGTTCGAGGGCCGCCTTTCCGTTTTTCTCGGGAAACACCAAGAGATCATACCGTTCAAAGAGGCTTTTCAAAACGTCCAGAATAGCAGGATCATCGTCCAGTATAAGAAGTTTCTTCAGCACGTATTTACTCCTTTGACAACAACTCCTACATACTTTGATTATAGACAAAAATTGAAACGATTGAACAGCAAGCTGTTCAGCGCCTGAACAGTTTGAAATCCGGCCAAAAAACCGCGCGATCCACAATCACTAAATATCACAAAGAATCAATAGGATACCGCATTTTTGCGTCAAAATACGTTTAGGCATGGGACTTGTAATAACCATAGTCACAAACCGTGAAATTCTTTATTTGGAAAACCAACTAAGGGAGAGGCCCATCATGAAAACACTAGAAAGAATTTCTTTTAAACCCGTTGCACGGTCCTTCAGTTCTCTGCTTTCTTTCTCGGCCACAGGCGCTCTATTTTTTGCCGTGGCGCTCGCTCTGACAGGTTGCGGCGGAGGTGGATCAGGAAGCGGCTCCGGCTCCTCGGGGACCACTAAAACGAAAGTCGAAGCAAATTATTTCAATATCTCAAACGATGAATATGGGTTAATGTCGCCCAATTTTTTCTATTCCACGAACAACAGCTCTTTCTGGTCGATACAGGCCGATGTAGCGGACGATATTTGGGACCCGAATTTCCGGACGATCATCAGGATCGACATTCAGAAGTTACAAAACGGCGACCTGCCGGACATCAATAAGTCGTTCTCCATTGAAGACAACCCTCCATACGAAACATTCCCCGGTGTGTTTCTCGTCTTCAACGGTCATGAATCGGTTTACAAAAAAGTGGAGCAGGGTACTATTTCTTTTTCCGTGGGTCCTAAAGCCTCAGGCCTCGTAAACGGCGTTTTTGATGTTGTTCTGACTGATTACGATTCGACGCTGATGCCGCCGCCTCAATATCATCTTAAAGGGACGTTCAGCTTCGCCGTGGGAACATACGGACCGGCAACCCCGCTTCCCGACGAAGTATATCCCGCGAGCGGCAAACAAGCTTATGATCAGAAATGCTCGGCCTGCCATTTTCTCGGCGGCTACGATCCGACGCCGAAGAGCGCGTCTGATCTTGCGCGCCGGGGCGGAGAATTAGCGATGGTATTTCCCGGGGCCGTGCCGGAACATCAGGCGCTGTCCATGGACGCGCAAACGCTTAAGGACCTGAGAGTTTTTCTGAACGTATGGTAAAACATTCAACAGGGAGAACGGCAGCGGGTCTACTGTCCGGTAAACCACCGGATAGCGTCGCGCGCCGTGAGTTGGTCGAACTTGATTCGGAACTTCACGAACGGGCCTTCGCTCGTGAAGTCCGACTGGGAAAAGTCTTTATCCCGGAAGCCGGTGAAATTGTAGCCCACGCTGATCCAGAAGTTCTTGACCATATTGAACCCCACGGACATGCCGGCGCCGTACTGTGTCTGATGAAGGGCCCAGGAACGAAGCATGAGGCCCCGAAGCCCGAGGTCCCAGGTTTTTGTGATGTCGTAGCGGCCCTCAAGGCCGGCAAGGTCGGTATAACCGCGGTATTCCTGGCCATCGATGGTATCCACGACGTATTTTGCGCCGTAGAGCAGCGAGACCTGGGTCTTCCTGTCGGATTTATAGTTCGCGACAAAGTTGTTCACGATGCGTGCGTTGTCGTAATCAAATCCGCCGCCGGTCTGCCGGCCTACAAGGTAGTCTGCCCGGTCCAGGATGATCCAGCGGGTCTCGCGGGGCCGGTAGGCATATCCGAGACGAAGGTCGCCGCTCTGTTGTTCGCTGCCGGTAGCGTAGTCGTGCCGGAAATACTGCAAGCCCGCCGCGAGGCCGGTCCCGCTGCGCGGTTCACCGTTTGCGCCCATCAAAACGCCGACCTTGTCTTCGCTCGTGGAATGGCGGTCCTCGACGCGTCCGGTCCACGACCAGGTCTCTTGCTTATAGCCCGCGCCCAAAAACACCGCGGTAAAGTCCTCTCCGCCCGAGGCGGGCGGCACGTTGGTGTTGAAGGTCCTCGCGCTGCCGCTGCCGCTCGCGCTGTCGGTCCGGTCGATGGTGGCTGTCCGGTCCAGCCCCGCGTCGAGGGTCCACCGGCTGGTAGCCTGCCAGGTTTGCTTAAGACCCATGGTCGAGAAGCGGCGCATTCCGCTCTCCGTGGTCTGCTGCTCCACGCTGGAGCCGATCAGGCCTCCGGCCCAGGGCGTGGTCTTCAGGCCGATGCGCGACGTTTCCGTGTCCAGACTGCTGCCGTGCGTAAATTCATGGTCCGCGTACAACGTCGTTTTCGCGTCCAGTTTGTAATCAAGGCCGGTCAGCGTGCGGGTGGGAAAATCGCTGTTGTCGTTCTCGGAAAGAGACTGGCTATGCTCGATTCTGCCGCTCAGGCGTTCTGTGAGCTGATAGCGGGTCCCGGCAAAAACCTGCTCCGAGCGCTGCGAAATACCGTCCCCGAAGACGTCCTCCGCGTGGCGCAAGCCGGCATAGGTCTCCATTCCCTTCTGCGTATAAAGCCCGCGCAGTTCGGCCATGTCCCGTACCGCGCCGGTGCTGAGATTTTCCTGCCTGAAGGCTTCGGCGCCCAGGCTCCACGGCCCGCCCATGCGGTAGCGAATATCAAAGCCGGTCTTCCGCGTGCCGGTCTCCGAGCCATTCTGCTGTCCCAGGCCGAAGCCCGCACTCTGCTCGCGGATGTAAGCGCGGCCCTCCGCTTGTTCCGACCGGCGGGTAAGTTCCGCGAGATAGGCGGACCCTTCCTTTGTTTCGCCCGACTGGTCGGTCTTCGTTTGCGCAACTTCAGCTCGTAATTTCGTCTTTTCGTCCAGCTTTACGGTCAGGTCTGCCCCGTTCAGGTCCCCGGAACTGTTCATCGCTCCTTCGTGCACGTGGGTGGCGCCGAGCTCTATTTTATCATCGAAGAACCGGAGCGCGCCCCTGCCTCCGTAGTTATACGAGGTGTCTCCGGAATCGAAGGACTCGTAATTCGCGACAATATAGACGGGGTTGAAGCTTCCGTCGCGGCTGAAGACCGGTGACTTGAAGAAGATGGTCCCGGCCTCGTAATCGATCGTGTAATCAAGATACCGTATCATTTGCTGGGTCGAGACAATCACTTCGCTTCGGAAACGGTCGCGGGTCTCTATCGTGAGCGTCTCGGAATTCAGCACGATATTTTTCCGGGACAGACGGTAGAGCCCGGAGGTGCCGTCCCCGCGCAGTTCGTCCTTTACAAAGGCCTGGTTGGTTTCGCTCGCGAATACGGTGAAATCGCCGTGCTTGCCTTTCAACTCAGACTTCAATCCGGTCAGACTGCGGTTATATCGGGAAAGCTCGGTCACGGACAACCCGGTCTGATAATCGCCGAACAGGGCGTAAAACTGGTCGCGCTCCAACTTGACGTAAAGCTTCTTCGCGCTAGACGCGTCGAACCGCTGCTCCGTGGCGTCGCCGTACAGCGTGTAATACTTATTCGGGTCTACCGTTTGATAGAGGCTCTGATGTCCATCGGAATTGGCTTTGGCGCTGTCATAAGCGAGGGTGAGCAGCCATTCGCCCTTGACCTTGCCCTTGGCGTAAAACGCGAGCCGTCCGTTCTCATCGAACCCGTCTTTCCCCTCGGAAGCGCCGAAGCTCTCCATATTACCGGACACGGTATTGTAGCCCGCGGTTCCCTCGGCGAGACCCACCAGGATCCAGTCGCGGTCTTCCGGTTTTAGCCAGGCATGAAGCTCCTGTGTGTTATTCGCCAGCGGGACCCGGACGATCGTGTCGCCGGAAGCCGTCGTCGGCTCCAGTTCGATGTACGTCAGACCATCGTCGCCGAGCTCATACTGAAGACGCTCGGTTGTCGGGGCCGTGAGCGGAGTCTGTTGAAGATTTTCCACGCGCTTCTTCGGAAGTCTCGGCGGATCGATGGAATACTCTCCAATAGTCCCTTCGCGCGCAGGGTGCCCGTCCTTGTCCGTGAACCGGACCGCAAGCCTCGGCGGCTTTTTGCCGTCTGCATTAAGACGGGATTTCTCCGGCACAAGGACCGCCTTGACCGGCGCGCCGGAATAATGGACGACCCGTTCCACGCGCTGGAGAACGGTTCCCGTCTCGTCCGTGACCAGGACCTCAAGGCGATTATCGCCTTCCACGAGATTGATCCCCCTCCAGAGACTTACCGCTGCCTTGTTGTCCTGTCGTTTCAATGTTCCTTCGTACGAGAGCGGGTCAATGGGCTCTCCGTTCAGAAGGAGCTTCACTTTCTGTGTCGGTTCGTGTTTGATCGCCGCCTTGGCGCTCGGAAGCAAAGGATGAAAATTTTCCGGGGGCCAGAGCCAGGCAAAGCCAGGAGCCGCGGTCTGAAGCCAGGCCGCGTTGTAATCCGGCATGGTTTTGTTGTCGATTTTTGGGGCCGTCTCCTGCACCGTGGGCGGCTCTTCCCCGGGACGCAGACCTTCCACGGCAACGGCCTTCATACCGCTCGAATCTTTTTCATTGCTGAAAACCGTGGTCTTGATGATACGACGGCTTTCGAGCCGAAGCTCCACGCGGCGGTTTTGCAGCCTTCCCTCTTCGGTCTCGTTACCCGCCACGGGTTCATCAGGGCCTTTGCCGATGATCTCGATCTGGCTGGGCGACAGGTTCAGGGCCGCGGCGATATACTGGCCCACGGCCTCGGCGCGCGCGCGCGACAAGACGTAGTTGTCGGCGAACTGCTTAACGGCCTGGCCGTGGATCCTCTGCGAATCGGTGTGGCCCGTCACAATAATATGGTCCACCACGAGCTTCCGCAGGTCCCTGACGACCCCATCCAGTTGCTTTTTAATCCCCGGCGTCAGCTCAGCTTTCAGAGTTGCAAAGTTGGGATGCAGCACTAATTGCGGGACCGACACCTGGCGCTCGCGAACAACACGGGCCAGCACGTTCTCCACCACGGGAGTGCGCGCATTTTTCGCCTGGGGCGTGTCCGCCGCAAGATAGCCTTTGGTAATCAGGTCCCCGGGCGCGCCGCTTGCCGCGATGCGTGCGTTGAACAGGACCGTCCCCTCCCAGTCTGCCTGCGCGTCCCCGAGACGGAACGTCAGGGCGTTTCCGGACAGCTCCGGATCAGGGATCATCGCGCCGTTCAGCTTGCTCGTGCCGGGAACATAGGCGGCTCCTTCCGGCAGCATGACCGTCAGTCTGAGGTTTTGTCCGGGCACCGCGCCCACATGGATCGGCGCGGCATAGGAGATGCCCCGCTGGTCCTTGCCCATGGGCTTGTCCGACGGATTTGCCGTCAGCACGCTGCGCAGTTCGAGCCCGATTTCTCCCACGGTTTTCGGCTTCAGCCGCGCATGAAAATCCGCGCGCCAGAGCGTTCCGCCCTGGACATCCACGAACTGCGAGAAGGTAGAGCCCGCAAACCGGGTGTTTTCCTCGCAGGCCGCAAGCTCGTATTTCTCCGGGGCCGACTCAAGGTCGAGCTGCACGACATGCGTCCCGGGCTTCACCGCTTCAAAATGATACATGCCGTTCTTGTCCGTCACCACGTAGGTCCCGTCCTCAAGGAAAAGCCTGACCCCGGCCAACCCCTTGGACTCGGCCATACCCCCTGCCCCACAGTCATCGGCAAGCACGCTGCCTACAATAGTCGCCTTGCTGCGGAACAGGTCCTCGGTCACGAGCACCGTTACGGAGGTGGTGTTTGATACCGCGCCCAGGGCCGCGGTAACGGCTATTGCCGTGTTCGTTGCCTTGCCTAGCCGTGCGCCGACGCCCACCTCCGCCACATACGTAATATCAAACTTTGCGGACGGGGCCAGGTCGCCGAGAGAAAACGTCAAGGTGCGGCCATCTCCTGAAATAGACGGATCAGGCGAAGGAACGCCGCCCACTCTCGCTGAACCTTTGCGGTACCGGAAACCGGCGGGAAGACGGTCGTTTACGAAAACCGCCGCAATCGGCGCAACACTGTCGGTATTCTCCACGCTGATCCGGTACTGGATGAAATCGCCGATCGGGGCGGTGTCCTTCGAAGCAGTCTTGATCAAATAGACCTGCTTGGCGAACGGATCAAGGGGAAGGTCAATGTGGACTATCGGCCCGGGATTTATGATAAAAACTTCACCTCGGGACCCGGGCGTTTGCAGGGCAAAGGGCGCGCCCGGCAGGGCCTGGATCGCGGCGTCCGAGGCCTGAGACGGCGCGGCATAGCCCGACGGCGGCGTCACCACGAGCCGGTAATTGCCCGGGAACACGTAGGGGAAGCGGTATCCGCCGGCGGGGAACGCATAGATTGCGCCGCCGCTGTCCGAGGCCGTGCCTCCGGAAATAACCACGGCCGGGAAGGAACTTACCCCGTCATCGCCA
>JBGPUS010000036.1:0-13666 GCA_041491325.1 Nitrospirota bacterium
ATTATAACCACGGGTCCCGCGTACGGGACACACGGATGGACACGGTACATCTTGAAATCTTGATGAACTCGTAAAAAGTCAATTTTCACACGGAGGCACGGAGAACACAAAGAAAGCCTTCCGAAAATAAAAGATTTTATCCTTTGTGACTTCGTGGCTCAGTGTGGCCCGCTTCTCGGCCATCGTGTGAGACCGGACTTTTCTCGACGTAATCAGTATTGATGAAACCGTAAGAAGTAAGGATTTGCCACAGAGCGCACAGAGGTAAGCCTTTAAAAAAACTAAAGATTTTCTCTGAGTCCTCTGTGACCTCGGTGGCTAAAAAGACTTTTTACGAATGCATCAATATTTGTGGACTTGCAATAAGCAGAATTTAACCGCCGAGGCGCAGAGAAAGTCCTGCTTATTTTCAATATGCTTTTCTCAGCGTCTCCGCGCCTCAGCGGTGGATTTAACTACTTTTTACGAATCTATCAATATTGACCCGGTTCTCAATTTCAAACCGTGCGGCGAAGCCCCGTGTGCGACCAGAGTCGCCCGTGGTTTCAACCGGGTCACACCCGCATCCTGGGGTCGAGCTTGTCGCGCAGGAAATCACCGAGGATATTGAAGCTGATCACGGTCAGGCTTATGGCAAGGCCGGGGAAGATCACCATCCAGGGCGCCGAATTGATGTATACGCGGTTCAGGCTGATCATGGAGCCCCACGTGGGCGTGGGAGGCTGCACGCCGAGGCCGAGGAACGAGAGCGCGGCCTCAAGCAGGATGAACCCGCCGACGCGCAGGCTGCCGGCCACCAGAATCAGCGGGAGCGCGTTCGGGAGAATATGTTTATAGAGAATCCGGAACGGCTTCGCGCCGAGCGCCCGCGACGCCTCGATGTAGACCTGCTCTTTCAGGGACAGCGTGATGCCCCGCACCAGCCGCGCAAACCCCGCCCAGCCCACCAGCGTGATCGCGAGCATGGCAGAAATAAGCCCCGGCGTCATCACGGCGCTGATGCCGATCGCCAGGAGCAGGCTGGGGAAAGCGAGAAAAATATCGAAAAACTGCAACAGAACGGCGTCAGTCTTTCCGCCGAAATATCCCGCGATTAATCCGAAAAAAATGCCGACGGTAAGAGACAGCGCCGAGGCCACAAGCCCCACGGCGAGCGAAATGCGGGACCCGGTCACCACGCGGGAAAGAACGTCCCGGCCTTTGCTGTCCGTTCCGAGGAAATGCGCTTTGCTCGGAGGCTCTTTGAGGTGATCGAGGTCCACGGTATCCGGCCCATAGGACGTGAGTGACGGCCCCACTGCCGCGGTTAGGGCAAGCAGCACCAGGATGCCCGCCGCAATCAGCGCGGGAATATTCGAGGTGAGGTCTTTATATGAGATCATCCGTCGCATGAAAATGTTATTACCGGTGTCAAAATAACCTGAACGTCTTTTCTATAAATCTCCCCTCGCCCCTCTTTTCCAAAGAGGGGAAATGCCTCCCTTTGAAAAAGGGAGGTTGGGAGGGATTCTGACAAACTGTCGAAAAACGGCTGCACGCACGCTAATACCCTGTATTCGCGCTACGCACACCCCACATTCGCGCTTCGCACTCATAAGCGTTGGGTGCAGGCTCGTAACCACTGGGTGCTTAGCCTGCGGGTACAAAACCTTTTTTACCCTGGACCCTGAACCCCGGACCCTGCCCCCTTACGCTTCTTCCTTCACCCGCACCCGGGGATCGAGAAAATGATACGAGATATCGACCAGCAGATTCATTGTCACGAACACGAGCGACCCGAACAGCACGACTCCCATGATGACGGGATAGTCCCGCTTCAGGATGCCGTCGAGCGCATACCGGCCGAGACCGTCCCAACCGAAAATGGTCTCGGTCAGCACCGCGCCGTTCAAGTACGAGCCGAGGTCCAGGCCGATCAGCGTAATGACCGGGATGAGCGAGTTTTTGAGCGCGTGTTTGAGCACGACCGCGGATTCCGAAAGCCCTTTGGCCCGGGCCGCCGCGATATACGGCTGGGAAAGAGACTCCAGCATGGAGGAGCGCGTCACGCGTACGATGTACGACATTGAAAACGTCCCGAGCGTCACCGCGGGGAGAATGATATGCGCCAGGCTGTTGTCGCCCATGCCGGACGGGGGAAGCCATCGGAGATAAAAAGCGAAGACAAGCATCAGCGCCAGACCGAGCCAGAAAACAGGAATGGAAATGCCGCCCACGGAGATGAGCGTCACGAGCCGGTCCCAGCCCGTTCCGTGTTTCACCGCGGCAAACACGCCCAGGCCGATGCCGAATGTCGAGGCGAACAGCATGGCGGTCAGCGCGAGTTTAACGGTGTTCGGAAACTTTTGCAGCAGGTCGTCCGCGATCTTTCGGTTCGTGAACACCGACCGGCCCAGTTCTCCCTGGCCGAGCCGTTTCAGGTATGCGGCGTACTGAAACGGGAGCGGCTTGTCGAGGCCGAGCTCCGCGCGGATCCGCGAGATGGTCTCCGGAGAGGCGCGCTCACCGACCATTGCCGTAACCGGATCGCCGGGCAGATGTTTCATCAGGATGAACGTAATGAGGGTAATGCCTAAGAGGGTGGGGATGAAGAGGAGGACTCTTTTTAGAATGTAGAACGCCATGGGTGAAACAATCTTACACAAAATACCGGGTAACCGCAATCATAAAAAAATACGCGCCAAACGCTTTTTGTTACTTTTTCCCTCTGGATCTCGGCACGTAATACTGCGTGCCCTGTTTCATGCTCAGGATCTGTTTCAGCAGGTCGTCGAGGTCCTCCCGCCTATGCACGAAATCGATGTCCGAGGTGTTGATGACCAAAAGGGGGGTGTCGCTGTACCGGAAAAAGAAATGGTTATAGGCGTCATTTACCGCGGCGATGTAGTCAGGGCTGATCTCTTTTTCAAAGGGTCTGGCGCGCAACCTGATGCGCTTGAGCAGCGTGTCCGTATCCGCCTGCAAAAAGATGACGAGATCGGGCCGCACGATCTTGGGCCCGAGGATCTTGTAAAACTGTTCGTACAGCGCGAGCTCGTTCTCATCGAGATTGAGATAGGCGAAGATACGGTCTTTGTCGAAGAGGTAATCGCTGATCGTGATCCGCGTGAAGAGATCGGGCTGGGTCATGTCCTGTTGCTGGCTGAAACGGCTCAGCAGAAAAAACATCTGCGTCTGAAAACGGCAGCGGGCCGGGTCCTTGTAGAAATCCGTCAGAAAGGGGTTGTCTTCCGCGCGTTCAAGGATCAGTCGGGCGCCGAGTTCGTCCGCGAGCAGGCCCGTCAGGCTGGTTTTGCCCACGCCTATCGGACCTTCGGTGACGATGTATTTTGCGCGGCTGGAGCTGTCTTGTTTCCTATTCATGATTCATGGTTGTTCTTGGGGGCCGCACCGGGCGACCCGATGCGAATCCTTCAGCTCCTCGAGCAGGCGGGCCGTTGTTTTATGTAAAAGCGGATGCATGGCCTGGGGTGCGATTTCAGCCAGCGGGAAAAGAACGAACCCGCGGAGCGCCAGAAACGGATGCGGCACCGTGAGCCCGGGAGTTGTGATTACGGCCTCGCCGTACAGCAGCAGGTCGAGGTCGATCGGCCGCGGCCCCCAGCGAACGGTCCTTGAGCGCCCCAGCTCATCCTCAATGGCATGACACGCGGCCGTCACCTGTTCGGCGGAAAGATCCGTTTCAAGCTCAACAACGGCGTTGATGAAATCTTCCTGGTCGGGAGGGCCCACCGGCTCGGTGCAATAGAATGAGGAGACCGTGCTTACGCGGCCTGCCCTGCCCAAAAGCTCAAGCGCCTTGACGCAGTTGCCTTTCTTGTCGCCCAGGTTCGAGCCGAGGCCGATGTACGCGGTAACCGGCATAGTCAGCGTGACTTAAAACTCAAAGTGCAGCCCGCTCATCCTCTTTTTGAATTCTTCGAGCACCCGCTGCTCATCCGGTCTGCCTTTGGACTCGAACGTAGCTGAAAAACGGACGTACGAACCCGCATCGTCCCAGGGCACGGTGCTGATGAGTTTTTCGGTAATAAGAAACTCGGAAAATTCTTCGGCGCGTTGGAACCGCCTGCCGCCCTTGATGCCTTTCGGCATTTTTACATACAGGTAGAACGAACCGGCGGGCATCGTCGCGTCGAACCCCATTTCCGCAAGGACCGACACCATGGCCCGGAGCCTGCGCTCATACTTGGTCGTGATCTCGTCCGTGATTTCGGGATGGTCAAGGGCGTACACGCCCGCTTTTTGAATGGCCCTGAACTGGCCCGAGTCGTAATTGTCCTTCACGTTTCCGTAGCCCGCAACCACGCGCGCGTTTCCCGCGACAAAGGCGAGGCGCCAGCCGGTCATGTTGTATGCCTTTGACAGGGAATGGACCTCGACGCCCACGTCCTTGGCGCCGGGCGTTGCGAGGAAGGAAATCGGCTTTGTCCCATACGTCAGGGCTGCGTACGCGGCATCGTGGATCACGATGATGTTGTTTTCCTTCGCGAACTTCACGACCGTTTCAAAGAACGCTGCGGTCGCGCCGGCGCCGGTCGGGTTGTTGGGATAGTTTATATAAAGCAGCTTCGCCCGTTTCCGCGCGTCCGCGGGAAGAGAGCCGAGGTCGGGCAGAAAATTATTCTCCCGCCGAAGCTCCAGGTTGACGGTTTCGCCCCCGAACCAGCGGGTATGCGTGCCCATCACTTCATAGCCCGGCACGGTCATAAGCGTCACGTCGCCGGGATTGATAAAGACCGCAGGGAACATCGCGAGCGCGGGCTTGCTTCCGATGCCGTGAAGCACTTCGGTTTCGGGATTGAGGCCCGTGACGCCGTAGACTTTTTGCAGATAGCGCGCGGCCGCTTCCTTGAACTCGGGAATACCGTTGTCCGCATAGCCGCGGTTTTCCGGTTTCGCGGCCTCGCTCTGGAGCGTCTGCACTACGCTCGGGAAAGCCATCTCGTCCGGCTCGCCCACGCCGAAGTCGATAAGCTCGGCGCCGGGGTGCGCGGCAAGCGCGGCCCGCTTGGCGCGCTTGATTTTTTCGAATTTATATATTTTCTGTTCCTTGCCGAAATTCGCGCCGCCGATGCGCTCGGCAAAGAGCGCCTGGATGTACGTCTCACCTGGTGTCTGCAAAAATACCTGTCCTCCGTATCGGTAACTGATAATGACTTTGCCCCTCCCTTGAGGGGATTGGAACTACTTTCAAGCTCTTCTCTGTGACCTCTGTGAGCTCTGTGGCAAAAAATTCTTGCCGTTTTGAATAGAATTTGACTCTATAAGGCCTACGTGGTCTATTTCTTTGCGTCGATCCATTCCAGCAGCTTCGGTTCCGGAAGATATCCGGCGAGCACCGTGCCGTCTTCCCTTACGAGTGTCGGCGTGCTGTTGAACCCGAATGCATCCGCCAGTTTTTTGCTTCTCTCCACGGCCTCCGCGGAACAGGCCGGCTCGGGCATTGCTTTGCCGCCGAACGCGTCATCGAGGAGCGCAAGTGATTTCGCGCAGAGGATCGCCTGCGCCTTCTTGTACGATTCCTTGTGCATGGGCAGCGGATTGAGAATCAGGTAGAAGGCTATGTCCTTACGCTTCGCCGCGATCTGCTTCATGATCGGATGCAGTTCCCGGCAAAAGGGGCAATCCGGATCGGTGAAGACGATCACTTTTTTCTTCGCTGTCGGCTCGCCTATTATGACCGCGTCAGCCAGCGAAATTTTCGAGAAGTCCACTTTGCGCGCAGGCGGCTGCTTGCCGATGGCCTCGACAGGGACGATCTGGCCGATTAGGTATTTTTTTGAAAAATCCAGGAACACGGCGCCGTGCTGGCCTTCTCGCTCCACGTCGATCTGCCAGACGCCCTTTATCGGGGAGGCCTTGACACCCACGACCTTGCCGCCGGGCACCGCTTTCTCGATAATTTTCTCCGCGTCCTTTACTTTCAGCTTGTGGCAGTCAATACAGTCCTTCTCGCCTGCCTTGATCGGGAAGGCGAACGAAGAGACCGGCAGGAGAAGCAGAATAAGAGCGACGATGATGTTTTTATGCGCGTTCATGTATTGTCTCCCTTGTTTATTTTTTTTCAAACTCAACCTAAACTCGCCACAAAGTCACACCCTGCACTCGTTTATGGCCGCGCCTTCGCAAGAGCAGGCTACGTTGTCACACCCTACATTCGCGCTTCGCACTCATAAGCGTTGGGTGCAGGCTCGTAAACGCTGGGCGCGGGCGAAGTCACAAAGAAGAGCGGGTAAATCTTTAAGGTTTCATAACCTGTCTATATCAAGACGTTCTTCGTGCCTTGGAGCCTTCGTGGCAATAATTTGTTTTCTCGTTTACTTCAGCCCCAAAACGTCCTGCATATCGTAGAGCCCGGGCTTCTTGCCCACGAGCCACTTCGCGGCGCGCACGGCGCCCGCGGCAAAGGTGTCGCGACTGGTGGCCCGGTGGGTAAGCTCGATGCGCTCGCCGATCCCCGCGAACAGCACGGTGTGGTCGCCGACGATGTCGCCCCCGCGGAGCGTCTGTATGCCGATTTCCTTTTTCGTCCGTTCGCCGATCATGCCTTTGCGGGCGTACACGCCGACCTCATCCAGGTTCCGGTTCACTGCCTGGGAGATCACCTGGGCCATCTTAAGGGCCGTGCCCGAAGGCGCGTCCTTCTTCAGGCGATGGTGCGCCTCGACAATCTCCATGTCGTAGTCGTTGCCGATGGTCCCGGCTATCTCCGCCAGAATTTTGAAGCACAGATTGACGCCGATGCTCATGTTCGGCGAAAGCATGCAGGGAATTTTCCGGGCGCAGGCGTCTACTTCCGCGAGCTGTTCCCTGGAAAATCCCGTGGTCCCGATCACGATGGCCTTGCCGAGCTCCGCGCAGGCCTTGATATGGGCGAGGGTGGCTTCCGGTATCGTAAAGTCGATCAGCACATCCCCGGCCTTCAGTGCGGCGGCGAGATCGTCGGTGATCGTCGCCGACGTCCCGCTGGAGGGAATTCCCGCCAGGCTGTTGGCGTCCCGGCCTACCAGGGGATGTCCTTTTCGTTCGAGCGCAGCGGAAAGTTGGATGCCTTCCGATGCGGAGAGGACACTGATAATCCGCGCGCCCATTCTGCCGCCCGCGCCTGCTACGACTGCTTTTACCATGGCTTGCTCCTTGAAAAATAATTTGCCACGAAGACGCGAAGGCACGAAGAAAGAATAAAATATTTTTGTTGTTCTTAGTGTCTTAGAGACTTCGTGGCAAAAAAATTAAATCAACCCGTAGTCCTTCAGTGCCTTCTTCAGCTTGTCTTTATTCGCATCGGCCAGGGGACAGAGCGGCAGACGGAACTCTTCGGAGATCTTGCCCATGAGGGCGAGCGCCGTTTTTGCCGGTATCGGATTGGTCTCTAAAAACATGGCGCCGTGCAGCGGCTCCAATTTATAGTGCAGCCTGATTGCCTCCCCGGATTTGCCCGAGAAAAACGCGTCGCACATGGCCGCGCAGTCGGCGGGCGCGACATTCGCCGTGACCGAGATTGCTCCGACGCCGCCGATCGAGAGCAGCGGCAGCGTGGTGAAATCGTCGCCGGAGATCACGTCGAAGTCCCTGCCGCAGAGCCGGAGGACCTCGCTGACCTGCTTCAGGTCGCCGGTGGCCTCTTTGATGCCCACGATATTTTTGACCTCGCGAAGCCGGGCCACGGTCGCCGGCAGCATGTTGACGCTCGTCCGTCCGGGCACATTGTACATGACAATGGGAATATCCACGGCCTCGGCCACGTGTTTGAAATGACGGTAGAGACCCTCCTGCGTGGGTTTGTTGTAATAGGGGGTGATGAGCAGCGCGCCGTCAACGCCCGCCTTTTTGGCGTGCCGGGTGAGTTCCACGGTCTCGGCCGTCGAGTTCGAGCCCGCGCCCGCGATCACCCGAACGCGCTTGTTGACGGTTTCCACGGTAAGCTCCACCACGCGATGGTGCTCTTCGTGGGAAAGCGTGGCCGGCTCGCCCGTGGTGCCGCACGGCACGATGGCGTCGGTGCCGTTTTTGATCTGAAACTCTATCAAATCACCGAAGGCTTTTTCATCGATCTTCCCGTTCTTGAACGGTGTCACGATAGCAACCATCGATCCTTTAAACATAGCGGCCCCCCTTGAATGCAAATTCCAAATCTTAACCCGGACCAAAACCCGCCACAAAGTCACGAAGACACAAAGAAGAGCGGGTCGCCTTGTAACCTGATGACTTCAAGCCCTTCTTGGTGTCTTAGAGCCTTCGTGGCAATATTTTTGCTTGATGCTTAGTCGCGAGAGTTTTAAATATACAGCAATCCCTCGCAGATCACCTGCGCTCCGCCTTCCAGGCGAATGGTGCCGAACCCCTGCTCTATACGCACATACGAAACCCTGAGCTGTTCCCCTCCCCAGGTCTCGACCTCCACCGGAGAAGAGACGGCGCCGATCGAACCGGCGATGAGCGCGGCGGCCACGGAGCCGGTGCCGCAGGCCAGGGTTTCTCCTTCCACGCCGCGTTCGTATGTTCTGACCTGGAGCTTGTGCGGCCCCTGGATCTGAATAAAGTTCACGTTCGTGCCCCCGGGCTTGAACAACTCGTGATGCCGCGTGGTCCGTCCGATCCGTTCCACGTCTTCGTTCCGGAGGTCCTTCGAGAGATACACGAGGTGCGGCACGCCGGTGTTGATGAAATGGCCCATGCGATGGCCGGTTTCAAGCGGCACGGCTATGTTCATGCGGAGTCCTGTTGCGCCGGTAAGCTGCACCGTGACCCGCTCGTTCTTCACTTGCGCCTGAATGATCCCCGCGAGCGTCTCGAACGCCATGTTCTTTCCCGCGATCTTTTTGAGGTATGCGTACCGGGCCACGCAGCGGGAACCATTGCCGCACATTTCCGCTTCGCTCCCGTCCGCGTTGAAAAACCGCCACTTGAAATCGGCCTTCCGCGACGGGACGATCGCGATCAGCCCGTCCGCGCCGACGGAGTAATGGCGATCGCACACGGAGACGGCAAGGTCTCTGAGGTTTTTCCCTTTCAGAACGCCTTTGCGGTTGTCGATCAGGATGAAATCGTTTCCGCTTCCCTGCATTTTATAAAAAGGTATTTTTTTCACGGTTTCTCGTTGAGCAAAATTCCTGTGCTTTTCTATCCCATCAGCCAGCGCGGGACCTTCTCGCCTTTGATAAGGTCGTTGTAGGTCTCCCGCTCGCGTACAATGTAATACTCGCTCCCTTTGACCATCACCTCCGCAACGCGCGGCCGTGAGTTGTAGTTCGACGCCATGGAAAAGCCGTACGCCCCCGCGCCCATGACCGCAAGAAGGTCGCCCTGGTTCACGTCGGGCATCTCGCGGCCCTTGGCCAGAAAGTCGCCGGATTCGCAAATGGGACCGACTACGTCGAACAAGGATCGCCGGGCGTCGGCTGCGGGTTCGATAACAGGCCGGATGTCGTGATAGGCCTCGTAGAGACTCGGTCGGATCAGGTCGTTCATGCCCGCGTCGACAACGAGGAACCGCTTATCGCCTCCCTCTTTGTGGTAGAGGGCGCTCGTGACCAGGACGCCGGCGTTTCCCACGATGGCCCTCCCGGGCTCCATCACGATGGTGCAGCCGCAGTTCTTGAGCAGCGGTCTGATCGCCTGCGCCATGTCGCGCGGCAGCGGCGGGGTCTCGTCCTTGTAGGTGATGCCCAGCCCGCCTCCGATATTGATGTATTTGATGTCCATGCCCGCGGAACGGAGCTCTTTCACGAACCCGATGAGCTTTTCGAGGGCGTCCACAAAGGGCCGGACTTCCGTGATCTGAGAACCGATATGCTGATGCACGCCGACAACCTCGACATGGGGGAGGTTCTTCGCAATCTGGTAATATTCGAGCGCCTGCTCTATGGGAATGCCGAATTTGCTCTCTTTGAGCCCGGTGGAAATGTACTCGTGCGTCTTGGGGTCGATGTCCGGGTTCACCCGGAGCGCGATCCTCGCTTTCGAGCGCATGTCCTTCGCGGCCCGGTCGATCGCGAGGAGCTCGTCGCCGGACTCGACGTTGAACATGAGGACGTCTATTTTGAGCGCGTATTCGATCTCGTCCCGCCGCTTGCCCACGCCGGCGTACACGATTTTTTTCGGGTCCATGCCCGCTCGCAGCGCCCGGTACAGCTCGCCGCCGGACACGATGTCTGCCCCGGCGCCCTCCCGCCCGAGCAGGCGAAGCACGGCGCTGTTCGAGTTGGACTTGAGTGCAAAACAAATAAGGTGAGGAATATCCGCGAAGGCGCTGTTGAAGGCCCGGAAGTGGTTTGCGAGCGTATTGCTGCTGTACAGGTAGAACGGCGTTCCTACCCGCTGGGCCACCGTCTTGACCGAGACCCCCTCGCAGAAGAGTTCTCCGTTTTTATACTCAAAGTCGTGCATGGCGTCCTATCTCGATTAAAAAGGAAAGCTGAACGCGCCTGAACGCGTTTTTGTTCCGTTCCAATCCGGAATTTCCGATCGTCTGTGGTTATCGCAACAGCTCTACGTACCCCTTTTTTTCCGCTGATCGTTCGCTTTCATTGCCGGACCGATCCACTGCCGTGATGACGTAAGAATACGTGATGCCGGCCTTCGCGGTCTCGTCCGAAAAGGTCGTGCGTGCCAGGACCTTTTCCGTCAAGCGCTCATACTCCTTGCCGTTCCTGGCCGAACGGTATACGTAGTACCCGGCAAGGTCCCGCTCCTTGTTCTCGTTCCAGGTCAGGAACACCCGGCCGATGCCCGGGACCACGGTCAGTCCGACCGGCTTGTCCGGGGGGGTAAGGTCATGGGGAACGGCCGATGCCTCGCTTGAATCCAGTCCCTCATGCCAGGGAGGGGTCGGGCTGTCAATGGACCGTATTATGTAAACGTATATTTTATCGTTCTCGACCGCAGTGTCATTATACACGTTCGTTCTGAGCGGTTCTTTGTTCAGCGGCGCCTCTTCATACCGCCCTTTTTCCACGCCCCGGTACACATTATATCCGACAAAACCGGTATAGCGACTTCCGTCCATCCTGGTGGCCACGGCTTCCCAGGCGAGTTGAACAGCGCCGTCCCCGGCCTGGGCCACAACGTTCTTGGGGATCGCAAGCGACAGCAGCGGCGCGATCCGCACCTCGTCGGAAAGCTTGCTTACCCCGCCCCGCGCGCTTACCGCCCGGATCCGGTACCCGTACCCCAGGTCATATTTAAGGTTTCGATCATTCCAAAAAACCGTGCCGTTGCGGACCGTCGACGGCGCGGGATTAGCCAGAGCGATCTCGCCGTACGGTTTGTATCGGGCCCGCTTTCTGTCGCGTCCGAACTCGGCCCGGTAAATGCGGAACCGCTGGATATCGGCGGGGGCCATATTCTTTCCTTCAACATTGCGTGTCGGTATCGGCCATGATAAATACGCGGTCGCGTCTCTCGTAACGGCCTTGATGTCTTTTACCGCCTCGGGCCTCGGGCTATCGGGAACGAGCGGCACCGTCTTCCTGCCGCAGGCCGCCGGAGCCGTCAGGACAAGCATCAGGCAGGCCATTGATAACCACATCGACCGCGTCTTCATTGCATCTTTTTCTTGAGCGCTCTGATCCGTTTTTTGACGTTGCCCGGTGACGTGCCGCCGTAGGAAGCGCGTCTTCCGACGGAGGCCTCTATGGACAGCGCTTCATAGACGTCCTTATCGATCAGCGGTGAAAGCTTTTTGTATTCCCCCAGCGGCATGGTAACCAGGCCGGTTCCCAGCTCCTGGGCGCGCAGGACGGCCTTGCCCACGAGCTCGTGCCCCCGGCGAAACGGAACTCCCTTTTTTACCAGGTAGTCGGCAAGGTCCGTGGCGGTAATGAAACCGTCCTCTGCCGCGGTGCGCATCGCCTCCCGGTTCACCCTGATACCCTTGAGCATGTCGCGAAAAACCGCGAGGGACCGCGTGACCGTGTCCGCCGCGTCGAAGACCGGTTCCTTGTCTTCCTGCATATCGCGGTTGTACGCGAGCGGCAGGCCTTTCATGATGGTGAGGAGCGCCATCAGGCTGCCGTACACCCGCCCGGTCTTTCCCCGGGTCAGTTCGGCCACATCGGGGTTCTTTTTCTGCGGCATGATCGAAGAACCGGTGGTGAAGGCGTCGGAGATCGTTACAAATCCGAATTCCGAAGACGACCAGAGCACGAGCTCTTCGGACAGACGGGAAAGGTGCATCATGATCTGCGCGCAGGCCGCGGTGAACTCTATCGCAAAATCGCGGTCCGAGACGGCGTCCATGCTGTTCTCCGCTATATCGCTGAACCCGAGTTCTTTGGCTGTGAAATGCCGGTCGATCGGGAGCACGGTTCCCGCAAGCGCCCCTGCCCCGAGCGGCATGACATTCACGCGGCGGAAGCAGTCTTCCAGGCGTCCGCGGTCTCGCTCGAACATTTCATAGTACGCGAGGAGATGGTGGCCAAAGAGCACCGGCTGAGCGCGCTGGAGGTGCGTATACCCCGGAAGGACGACATCGCTGTACTGGTCCGCGAGGTCCACGAGCGTTTTTTCCAGCATACCGAGCAGTTCGTGGATCTCGGCGATTTCGTCCCGCAGGTACATGCGGAAATCGAGCGCCACCTGGTCGTTTCTGCTCCGCGCGGTGTGGAGCTTGCCGCCCACTGGTCCGATCTTTTGGATCAGCCGATCCTCGATATTCATATGAATATCTTCGAGTTCCACGCTGAAGGAAAAGGACCCCTCGACGATCTCCTTCAGGATCTCTTTCAAACCCCGGATGATCTGGTCTGCTTCTTTCTTCGCAATGATGCCGGTCTTCCCGAGCATGGCCGCATGAGCCATGCTGCCGGCTATGTCATACGGGAAAAGACGCCAGTCATAAGGGACCGAGGCCGTAAATTCCTCAACGAGTTTGTTCGTGGCCTCGGTGAAACGGCCGGACCAGGGCTTGGCAGGCCTTTCGGCCTTCTGCGTCCGCGGAGCACTCTTTGTTTTTTTATTCTTCTTCGGCATAGTGATCACACCCTATTCCAAAATCTCAATCACAAACGTCCAAAAGGGATGAACCCGTAACAATCAATTTTCACACGGATGCACGGAGAACACGAAGAAAAGCCTATTGAAAATAATCAGGATTTTCTGTGCGCCTCTGCGTCTCAGCGGTTAAAAATTCAATACAGTTGAAATCCATCACGAGGCGCTTGTCTTTTTTTCTATCCGCAGCCTCAACGCGTTCAGCCGGATGAAGCCCTCGGCGTCTTTCTGGTTATAGACCGTCTCGGATTCGAACGTAGCGAGCTCGGGATTATAGAGCGACACAGGCGACTTTCTGCCCGCGACGTCGCAGTTTCCTTTGTACAGTTTAAGCCGCGCCGTGCCAGTCACGTTTTTCTGGGACTCGTCAATGGCCGCCTGGAGCATGGCGCGCTCGGGCGAGAACCAGAACCCGTTATAAACGAGTTCCGCGTAGCGCGGAACCATGCCGTCCCGGAGGTGCATGACTTCGCGGTCCATGGTGATGGACTCCACCGCCCGGTGTGCCGCATGCAGGAGCGTGCCGCCGGGTGTCTCGTACACGCCGCGGGATTTCATTCCCACGTAGCGGTTTTCCACCAAATCGATCCGGCCGATGCCGTGGCTCCCGGCGATCCGGTTCGCCTCGGCCAACAGCGCGGCCGGGGACAGTTTCCTGCCGTTGAGGGAGACC